>CAYVTK010000068.1:1823-4773 GCA_964454465.1 uncultured bacterium
ATAATAATTTATTGCCAGAATTTTCTGTAAAAGAGAATTTGATGTTACCAATGCTGATTAATAAAAAAACAAAAGAAAAAGCCCTTTCGCATGTTAATTATCTTTTAAGCTTATTTGAAATGCATTATTGTCTAGATAGATATCCAGATACTTTATCTAAAGGGGAGTATCAGAGAATTTCTTTATTACGTGCTATATCAAATAATCCTGAAATAATTATTGCGGACGAACCAACGGCAAACCTAGATGAAAATAATTGTAAACTATTATTAGATTTAATAGTTAAACTTAATAGGAGTCTTGGTATTACGTTTCTTATTGCAACGCATGACAGACGTTTTTTATCTATATCAAATCACTCTTATAAACTATTTAATGGGAGTTTAGTTGGAAATGAATGAAAACTATACATCAGGGATACAGAAAGTTCTGAAATATGCAAAAGAAGAAGCGATACGTTTAGCTAATACTTTTGTTGGCTCTGAACATCTTTTGCTTGGCGTAATTAAAGATATTGATGGAAAAGCATATAGTTTGCTTTCTGCGATAGGTTGTGATTTAGATTTAGTCAAAAATAAAATTGAAAAAGAGGTAGAAAGTAAAAATAAGACATTGATATCAGGAGCTCTGCCTTTTACAAGAAGAGCTGAAAGAATTTTAAAGAATTCATATAATAATGCAAAAAAAATGGGTCAATCAGCAGCTTCCCAGCATCATATGTTATTGGCTATGGCAATTGAAAAAGAAGGTACTGTGAAAAATATTTTAAATAGTTTTTCTATTAACGCTGAAATTATTGCCTCATTCATAGCATCTGGTAAATCAAAAAAAGATATGAAATTACAAAGGAATAATAAAGCAGATTCTCATGAAAATAATGTAAAATTAAACTCTTTTAAATCTTTCTCGAGAAGTATAAGTAAAATGGCTGAAACTAATTTATTAGATCCTGTTATTGGAAGAACTACAGAAATTGAAAGATTAACTCAAATTTTATCAAGAAGAAAGAAAAACAATCCTGTGTTAATTGGTGAGCCTGGAGTTGGAAAAACAGCAATTGCTGAAGGTTTAGCTATTCGTATATCTGAAAAAAAAGTTCCAAGAATACTTTGGGATTATAAGGTTATTGCATTAGATATGACAGGTCTTATAGCTGGTACAAAATACAGAGGTCAATTTGAAGAAAGAATGAAAAAATTCATGGTAGAGTTAGAAAAAAGTGAAAATATTATTCTATTTATTGATGAATTGCATACAATTGTAGGAGCTGGGGGAGCAACAGGTTCATTGGATGCTGCAAATATATTTAAACCTGCCTTGGCTAGAGGAGACATACAAGTGATAGGAGCAACAACATTAAATGAATATAAAAAATTCATTGAGAAAGATGGAGCTCTAGAACGTAGATTTCAAAAAATAATTATTGATGAGCCCTCTGCTTTAGATACAATTAATATTCTTAATGGTATCAAAGAGAAATATGAGTTGCATCACAACGTAAAGATATCTGATGAGGTGGTTAAAAGTTGTGTTGAACTAAGCCAGCGATATATTACAGATAGATTTCTTCCAGATAAAGCTATAGATGTGATGGATGAGGTTTGTTCAAGAAAAAGACTAAATGATTTAATCGTTCCCAAATCTATTTTAAATCTAGAGAAAAAAATTACAAAAGTAAATAAAGAAAAAGAAGATGCAATTAAAAATCAAACATTTGAATTAGCTGCAAAGCTAAGAGATAAAGAGAAGATTCTAATTTCTAAGCTAGAACAAGAACAATTAAAGTTCTCTAATGAAACTGAAACTTATCTTACTATTACAGATAGAGATGTTGCAGATACATTATCTGTTATTACAGGAATTCCTATGTACAGGATAACTCAAAAAGAATCTGAAAAGATACTGCATATGGGAGATGATATTAAAAAACGAATTATTGGCCAAGATCATGCTATCAATATATTGGTATCATCTATACAAAGAGCGAGAGTCGGATTTAAAAATCCTAAACATCCAATAGGGTCTTTTATATTTCTAGGTCCATCAGGTGTTGGAAAGACAGAATTAGCAAAGCAGTTAGCTAGCTATTTATTTGAAAATAACACCTCATTAATTAAAATAGATATGTCGGAATATATGGAAAGATATAATGTTTCGAGATTAATAGGTGCTCCACCAGGATATGTTGGTTATGAAGAAGGGGGATTGCTTACAGAAAAAGTACGAAGAAATCCATATTCTATTGTCCTATTTGATGAAATAGAGAAAGGTCATCCTGATGTTTTTAATCTATTGTTACAAATCTTAGATGAAGGACAATTAACAGATAGTCTTGGACATAATGTTGATTTTAAAAATACGTTAATTATAATGACTTCAAATATAGGTACTTCAAGGATAAGTTCATCAAAAATTGGCTTTGTTGACGATGATATTGATAGCCATAAACTTATTAATGATGAAATTAAAAAATATTTTAAACCAGAATTTTTAAATAGGCTAGATGATATAATTATTTTTAATCAATTAACTCAGGAACACTTATATAAAATTATTGATTTTGAGATGAAAGATTTAAAAAATAATTTAAAGAAAAAATCCATCAATTTAAGAGTTAATCAAACAGCTAAAAAGATTTTATTGCAAGAAGGATCTTATAATGAATGGGGAGCTAGGCCAATAAGGCGTGTTATCCAAAATAAAATAGAAAGTGAAATATCTATCAGATTTTTAAATAGTACATTTTCAGATAATGGAGGCAATATTACAATATCAGGCAAAGATGGCCACTTATTATTTGAACAGAAACTTCCAAAACCCAAACTCAAAAAATCTAAAATTAAAGAAAAAACACTCTAATATCTGCCAAAATGACGGTATTTTTTTGGTGGCATAATAATTGTTCCATATCACAGTAGTTAATTTGATATAAATCAGGAGTATTATTTAA
>CAYVTK010000068.1:4783-5417 GCA_964454465.1 uncultured bacterium
AAAATGGGAAAAATAATTGGTATAGATTTAGGAACAACAAATTCATGCTTTGCAGTTATAGAAGGAGGTTCTCCAAATGTCATTACAAATAAAGAGGGAAATCGTACGACTCCATCTGTAGTTGCTTTTACAAAAGATAAAGAGACTCTAGTTGGGCAGTCAGCTAAAAGACAAGGTGTTACCAATCCTAAGAATACGATATTTTCAGCTAAGAGATTTATTGGAAGAACATATAAAGAAATTAGTAGTGAAATATCTAATTTTCCATTTGAATTAAAAGAAGGTAAAAATAAGGAAGTTATTATTAATGCTGATGGTAAAGATTATGCTCCTGCACAAATAAGTGCGATGATTTTACAAAATATTAAAGTAACAGCAGAAGAGTATCTAGGCTCTGATATAACAGATGTTGTGATTACAGTTCCTGCCTATTTTAATGATTCGCAAAGACAGGCTACTAAAGATGCTGGTACTATTGCAGGTCTAAATGTAAAACGAATCATAAATGAACCAACTGCCGCAGCATTGGCATATGGTTTAGATAAGAAAAATAAAGATCAAAAAATAGCAATTTATGATTTAGGTGGAGGCACATTTGATGTTTCTATTTTAGAAATAGGTGATGGGGTATTTG
>CAYVTK010000069.1:0-5327 GCA_964454465.1 uncultured bacterium
TTTTGTTTCATTTGATATCAAGGCCAATATCTTTGCTTGTAATGTTGTGTGTGAGTGCTCCCATAGAAATACCATTAACACCTTTAATACAAAAATTAGAGAGTGTCTCTTCTGTAATACCCCCAGATAATTCAATATATATATTTTCTCCCTTCCTGTGTGATCGAATATACTCAATAACATCTGGGAGAATGTGAGGTTTAAAATTATCAAGCAATAAAGATGTGGCCTCTGACTCTAGTGCAAATTTTAATTGTTCTTGAGTATCAACTTCCAGTTGAATATCTTTATTAGGGTTCTCTTTTTTTGCTTTTGCAACCGTACGAATAATATCTGGACTGCCTACTAAATGATTATCTTTAATCATCACGGCATCCTTTAAACTAAAGCGATGGTTTGTTCCTCCACCAACTGCAACTGCAAATTTTTCAAACATGCGCAGTCCTGGTGTAGTTTTGCGAGTATCAAGAAGCTCAATATCATATGGGCGTGTTTGCCTAGATAGTTGATTGACTTTGCTCGCAATGCCACATAGTCGCTGTATCAGGTTTAATACAACCCTTTCTTTTTTTAAAATGGTATTAATTCCGCCGCTAATACCAGCAATCACATCTCCATGATTTAAAGATTTTCCATCATCTGCAATCATGGATATTGTACAATCTGCAAATCCCTGCTTTATAATTTCATGACCTGCAAAAATTAAATTTTCTCGTGCAACAAGAACAGCATCTACGGTTCTATTGTGTTGTGTTGTGGTTGTTGTAATATCATAATCAATATGGTCTTCTTTAAAAAATTCATCTAATTTTTTTGATACAAAATCTGGATCTAGTTTAGTATGTTGTGTAAAACGTGTCATACAATATCCAGCATACGATTTAATGGCTTAAGAGCCTTAACGCGCAGGCTTTCATCTAAGGTGATTTCATGCTGCATGTTTTCCAGGGATTCTGCAATTTTTTCCATTGTATTAAGGCGCATATGTGGGCACTCATTGCATGCACAGCCCGTATTTGTAGGTAGTGGAATAAATTCTTTTTCTGGATTATTCTTTTGCATTTGATGAATAACCCCTGGTTCTGTTACAATAATATGCTTGGCTCGACTTGATTCTTTCACATGGTTAATCAAAGCGCTAGTTGAACCAATAAAGTCTGCGTGCACTAGAATATTCTCATCACATTCTGGGTGCGCCAACACACTTGCGTTTGGATATTGCGCCCTTAGTTTTACTAATTCTCTTTCAGAAAAAATCTCATGCACCTGACAGGTACCGTTCCATAACACCATATCACGGCCTGTTTGTTTTATCATATATTGTCCAAGCAGGCGATCGGGTGCAAATATAATCTTTTGATCTTCTGGAATTGACTCAATAACTTTTTGTGCATTGGCTGATGTACAAATAATATCTGACATTGCTTTGACTTCTGCTGAACAATTAATATATGAAATCACTGCGTGATCGGGATATTTATCAAGCCATTGTTTAAAACTTTCTGGTGGAGCGCTATCAGCTAAAGAACATCCCGCATCTAAATCAGGAATGATAACTTTTTTATCAGGATTCACTATTTTGGCTGTCTCTGCCATAAAGTGAACACCGCAAAATAAGATTATATCAGCATTCGTTCCTGCTGCTTTGCGTGATAACTCTAAACTATCACCTACAAAATCTGCTATATCTTGTATATTGGGTTCTTGATAATAATGGGCAAGAATAACAGCGTTGTGTTTTTCTTTTAACTCTTGAATTTTTTCAAACATTATTCACCGTTTAGTAAAATTTCAACACCTAATACAATATCTACAATATTAAATACTCCATCTAAATTAACATCACCGCTTTGTGCTCCTGCCATAAAGCCATCATCATCAAACCCATCTTCATTTTCATCTGCTATGATTGGAGGAATAACAAAGACTGTCCTGTTTTTGGTTTGTGCCGCGTTTCCATCGCTATCGCTACAATCATAAGAAACCGTATATGTCCCGGGAATATTAATATTTACAATTTGGCCACTTACTTCAACTTGATGTGAAAGGTCCCCATCTTCTTGGTCCGAACAATTTGCTCCGCTATCTGTATATTGGTCTAATGATCCCTGAAGTAAAACCGTTGCGCTCCCATCTACAATAGAAAGTATTGGGAATTCATCTACAAGGCCATCATTATTGCTGTCTGTGCTTGTTGCTCCTGCTATAAAAGACATATCATCATAGCCATCTCCATTATCATCTGTGAAACCACTTAATCCTTCACATACATCTCCACTTGGAGAAACAGTTAGATTACATAGGTTTGCCCAATTAAGGTTTGCCCCAAAAAGGTTTGCCCCAAAAAGGTCTGCCCATTCAAGGTCACATCCTTGCATCTCAGGATAATACTCTTGCCAGTTAGATTCATCGCATTGGCTATATGCCACACTTAGTAGTAGTGTTGTAAAAGTTAAGTTTAATAAAAATTTCTTCATTTAATTAGTTTCCTAAAATCATCTCAACAGATAATACAATATCTACAATGTTTAACAGGCCGTCGCCATTCAC
The DNA here is from genome assembly GCA_964454465.1 of uncultured bacterium. Classification (GTDB taxonomy): domain Bacteria; phylum Fidelibacterota; class Marinisomatia; order SCGC-AAA003-L08; family D37C17. The sequence goes on from CAYVTK010000069.1 coordinate 2,551, forward strand.
ATCTCCTGTGGCTGCGCCATCAAAAAAACCTTGTTCATATTCAGTGGCACATGCGGGTGCAACAACCGTTAAAGTGAAGGTTTCTTGATCTGTCATTATGCCATCAGAAACATTAACTGTAATTTCTATTTCTCCCTCTTCATCTGCCTGTACTGTTAATACATTCCCTGCCAGCGTAGCAATTCCTGGTCCTGAAACATTGACTAATTGATATACCAGGGCATCGCCATCAACATCTTGGGCCTCTAATGTATAAATAAAAATATCTCCCAATTCTATTTCTGCATCTGCAATAGAAGAAAAATAAGGCGCATCATTCACAGCCATCACAACCAAGTTAATAGTCGCTTCATTCGAGTCAAAGAGCCCATCATTGACTATAAAAGTAAAACTGTCTGTTCCATAAAAATTAGCATCGGGCATATAGGTAGCGGCAATACCATCAAGCATAACCACCCCATTGGTTGAATTATCAACAATAGAAAATGTTAAGGCATCGCCCTCTGCATCGGTTGCAGATAGATAAACTGTAATCATCTCATCTTCAGTTAGGGTATAGGTCGCATCATATGCTATGGGGGCAGAACACCAATTTCCATCACCTCCACAAATACCACATTCATCAATTATGCTCCCAAAACAATCACATGCACCATCAGCAATACCTTCTCCTCCACATTCACCGCATTCATCTTCTTCGGCCGTACCGCCACATTCACCAGCACAGTCTATATCTGCAATACAGTTTCCATCACAATTAAAATTTTCTTCTGGTCCATTGCCCTCACATACACCGCACTCATCCTCTTCAGCGGTACCTAAACATTCATATGCACAATCATACACATAATAACAGCCAAAGCAATTAAAGCCTACATCAATCAAATCATAACACGTCATATCATTATCCATGGACTCACACATGTCACAATCTGTCATAAACCAGCCTCCATCTCCATTGGCCTCACAATCTAGCCCATCATCTGCATAACATCCTAGCTGAGGATCACATTGTCCATCACTAAGAAAACCTGCAGGGTAACAACTGCCATCATCATAACAGCTCGCAATAAAACCGTAGCCACACCCATCTCTGTCTCCCCTCTGCATAATTTCACCTTGGCGTTCTACTGCAAACAAACAACTAATAGTAGTAAGTATAATAAAGCTTAATTTTTTATATGTTTTCATATTTATTTCTCCTTCTTATCTAAATCTGGGGATAATGTACATTATTTTATACATTCAGTGTTATCAGTAAATACGCCGTCAATTTTTGATTTAAATTTGTTATAAATTTCTTTATCATTAATCGTATAGCTATTAATGCGCATTCCCTTTTTGCGTGCCCATTTTATAATCCAAGAATCAAGCATAGAATAATGGATATGTAAATTCTCTGGTTGCACCCGCAACATCCAAATCATATTATCCCAAGTATGAAATAATCTTTTTCTATTATACAAAAACCCTATGTTTGTTTCTGGTCTTTGCAGTCTCAGCTTCATTAAAATCAAAGGATTAAAGCTGGAAACAATACATTTATCATCAATTTGATGTTTGTTTAAAAATGTAATTAAGGGCTTTAAAATTGTGTGTCCTTTAAACAAACCCTCTGATTTAATTTCAATGTTAATAACTTTCATTTGCCATAATAAGGGCACTAAATCATTTAATGATGGAATATATGCATCTTCTATTTGAGCATCATTTTTATACAGCTCGATTGTCTGAAGCTCTGTAAGCGATAAATCTGAAATACGTTCACTGCGATCGCTCAGCCTATTTAAATCAGCATCGTGGAATATTACAATTTGATTATCTCTTGAAAGCCTCACATCAAACTCTATCCCATCTGCTCCCTGATCAATAGCCCTTTGAAATGATGGCAATGTGTTTTCTGTGATTAGCGTTGGCGAACCCCTATGTCCCATCATAAGGGTTTTCTCGTCATTATATACTGGTTGACAATTTTTTTTCCATTGCCAAAAAAACAAACAGTAAGCAATATAAACAAACAGGCCTGCTAAGGTAAAAATAAAAAAAATTAACATATTAAATCTTTTGAGTTAAAAAATTAGAAAACAGGGATAAAATAACTGCAGCAATAACATCATAAATAGGCTTGGCTCCTGGTACTGCAAAATTCCAAACAACAACCAACACAAGCCATAATAAAAATATTTTTTGATTTTTTTTCATAAATAATTGATATAAATAATATTAAAAGTTATTTTAAATTACGCGACTAAACAACGATGTTTATAATTTGTGAATAACTAAAAACTATGGACTATAGCAAAAACTGGGATAAAACATTAGCAATTCTGAAAAAAGAGCTGTCGGCACAGGCATATCAAACCTGGTTTTTGTCTATTCGTGCTCTTGGCTTTGAAAATAATGAAATTACAATTGAGGTCCCAAATCGTTTTCACTATGAATGGTTAGATTCAAAATACAATGAAGTTATTAAGGGTGCTTTGAAAAAAGCATTCGGCGATGATATAGAAATTAAATATAGTGTAATTATTAATACGGAGCCTGCAAATAGTGTTGGAGAAAAAAATACCGCAACCAAGTTAGATCAGTTAATTCCAAAAGAATATCATGCGGCCTCACAATTAAATAGGCGCTATACGTTTCAAAGCTTCGTAGAGGGTCGTGGTAATCAATTTGCAAAAGCAGCAGCCAGTTCTGTAGCAGACTCTCCTGGACAAACACCCTTTAATCCTTTATTAATTTATAGTACTCCAGGTCTTGGAAAAACACATCTGTTA
>CAYVTK010000070.1:0-5298 GCA_964454465.1 uncultured bacterium
AACAAATTAGTGATGATGAATATATTATTAAAGTTTATGCAATCAATCCTTATAACCCAATAGCAGGTATACAATTCAAAATACATCCAGATGATATATTTGAGGTTTTGAATGTGTACGGGGGTAGAGCCGAAGATAAAGATTTTGAAACTCACTTTAATAAAAAAGGTACTATTCTAGCTTTCTCAATGGTCGCAAATACGATTAATCCTTCTATTATTGTAACAGGCCCCACTAAAATAACTTCAAATATTTTATTAGAAATTGAAGTTAAATCAGATGTATTAGATAATTATGATTTAAACTCTGAAATTAATTTTGAGTGTGTTTTTGCAAGTAAAAAAGGTGAAGTTTTAGAAACGAAATTTATCCCATTTAAGCTCTCTGATATAACTAGAAAATAAGTTTTTCTAAACATAATTTGACTTATAGATTCTTTTGTTATAAGTTACTTACCCTAGAAACAGATAAAATTGGAGGAGAAATGAGAAAATTTCTAACTATATTCGCATCTTTTATATTTTTTAGTTTGGTGCTACCAAATAATTTAGAATTCACAGATATACAAATACAGGCAAATCAATCAGGTGTCATTGACTTGTCTCTTGATAATCCACAAGACCAAATTGCGGGGATACAATTTCAAATAGTTGATTACCCAAACCATGGTTTATTTACAGCGATAGATCCATCAGAGAGATTAGATGGTTTTATGGTTGAATTTTATGAACAGGCAGATGGTTCTGTTATTATTGTTGGTTTTAGTTTGACAGGAGGTGTTATTAGTGCTGGTTCTGGCCCAATTTTATCTTTAACATATCAGTCTACTAATCAATATTCTTCAGAAATAGAACTTTCTCTTATTGAAGAAGCTTCATTTTTAGGTGATGCGCTTGGAAATGCACTGTCATACACTTATTCTCCTGGTATGGTGACAGTTATAGGTGAAGAACCTCCAGAAATTCAGGCTATTGAAAATTTATCTGCTACAGGGGGATATGGTTCTATAGCTTTATTCTGGGATGATTTTAATACTGTAGATATAACGGGTTATCATGTTTTTAGAGAAGGTAATTTAATAGGAACTGCAGATAATACAACATATACTGAAGCAGGATTACAGCAAGGCACACAGTACTGTTATACTGTTACAGCATTCAATGATAATAATGAATCAGATCCTTCAGAGGAAGTATGCGCGACAACAACAGAAATTTATTTAGAGGAACCACAAAACTTAACTGCAACAGAAAATGGATTGGAAGTTTTCCTTGATTGGGATGTGCCTCCAAGCGGTATTGGTGTAGGAGATGATTGTGTGACTGATTATGGAGAAGCAGGTTATATTGACTGCATAGGATATTGTTTTCCTGCTACTTTATTAGGCTGGGTTGGCGATGGTTTTTGTGATGATGGAAGTTATGGGGTAGTTTTAACATGCTCTGATTGGGAATGTGATGGATGTGATTGTGCTGGTACAGGAACAAATAGTGAAGAGTGTATTGAAGAATGCGGTTCTTTTTCTAATAATGGAAATCAAGGTACAGCATCTAAGGAAATCGCAGAAGGAGTATCTTTCCAAGGTTTAAGAGATTTAATAGGTTATGAAATATATCGCGATAATATTAATATTGCATATACAGAGGAAACAGAATATTTAGATACTTCAGATGGATTATGGTATTTAGTTGAATCATGTTACAATGTTGTTTCTGTTTGGGATGAAGGTACCTCAGGGTTTTCTGATACAGCCTGCGCTACACCTCAATTAGAAGGTCCGTCATCACTATCTGCTCAAGGAACAGGAAGTTTTATTACTCTTGAGTGGACAACTACACCTAACAATGACCAAACTTATTTTAATATTTATAGAAATGATCAATTTTTAACAAGTAGTACAGGAACATCTTATGAAGATTATGATACTGCTATTGGTCAAGAATATTGTTATTTTGTAAAAGCATACTATGATGGTATAGGAGAATCCCCAGCAACAAATACATCCTGCACATCTTGGGATGTATATGCTCCCTCAAGTATAGAAGCTGTTGCGGGTGATCAATTTGTCGATTTAACATGGGAAGAACCTGTTGGAGGTGAAGAATTTAGCTTACAATATGATGACGGTGTTTTAGCAAATGCTTTTTATTTCTTTGGAACATATGAGGATGGCCTGGCTCATGGAACTAGATTTGATGTTGGCGTAGATTTTGATATTCTTGCAGCTTCACTTAAAATTTTAAGTGAAGGCGATGAGTACTGGCCATGGCCTAATGGAACACATGGACCTGTAAGAGTTTTAATTTTTGATGATGCAGGAGGTGCTCCTGGTAATTTATTATATGAAGAAGAAGCGGTTGCAGAGGATGGATGGGCTACAATCTATCCGAATCTAACAGGTTTATCAGGCTCTTTTTATGTTATTGCGACTCATGATGCTACTTTTGCAGACCCTGAGGGCTTTGGTGTAGATGGCGGTGTTGATTATCCAGATAATATGTACACATATTATTATGGAACATGGAATACAGGTGATTATTTAGGTTATGGTGGTGATTATATGATTGCATCACAGGTATTTGCTTATGGTGATATACAAACGATGTCTTATTCTAGTGCTACTCCAAATGTGTTTGAAGGGGATAGAAATAGTATTGTATCTTCAGTTCATAATGAAGAAATATCTTTTTCTAGCAGTATAGAATCACATCCTGAATATAACGTTCCATCAATAAGAGATTTACAATCCTTCGATATTTATAGAGATGATATGCTAATTGCAAATGTTGGAGCAGATGTATATTCTTATAGGGATGAACCTTTAAATAATTTCCAAAATTATTGTTATACATTAGGCTCTAATTATGATGAAGGTCAATCTGAGTTATCCGATCCTATATGTGCTACACCTTATCCTGGCCCTCCTGCAACAAATCTTATTGCGACAGACCTTTCAGGCACGATTGGTCTTGATTGGGATTCTGCAATCGTAGATCCTTTATTTGAAGGTGAAGGTGATATTCTTATTAACTATCAAATTTATAAAGATGGTACTAATATTGGAAATACAACAACAACCTCATTTACAGATAATGGTGAGATTATAGCAGGTGTTTCTTATTGTTATGAGGTTAAGGCATTGTATCCATCAGGAGAAACGTACCCTACTAATACAGCATGTGCTGTATATTATTTAGATCCACCAGTTGGAGTAATTGCTGAAGGTGATGATATAGCTCAAAATATAACTGTGATATGGTCTGAACCAGGATCCTTTATTTTATATGATGTGATGTGTGATGGTGGTTCTTGGCAATCAGAGGTAACATGGGAATTAGAATATGCATCTGAAATTATCTTAACAGGTAATGCTCCATTTTCAGCATCTGAAGTTCCACTGTTTTATGGTGATTATATCCTTTATATGAATGATACGTGGGGAGATGGTTGGAATGGAAATATTTGGAGCTTAACAGATCAAAATGGGAATTTAGCAGCTTCATGTACTCTAGATACAGGCACTGAAGGTGTATGTGAATTCACATTAGGAGGCTTACATTCCAATAATGAAGTACAACCTGTAATAGCAATTGATAGAGCCGTTGATAATAAAGAAGAATTGGTGAGATTATCAGGTATAACTAATAATGAATTAAGTCAAAATGATTATGGCGATAATAATCAAACACATCAAATACTTACACGAGATATGCTAGCATATAGAGTGTATAGAGATGGTAACTTTTTAGTTGAAACAGATATTAATACATTCTCATATATAGATAATGATACAGAACATGATACGCAGTATTGTTATACTGTTAGAACAGTTTATGATGTTGGTGAGTCCGTAGATTCAAATCAATCTTGTGATGAGTGGATATTATTTCCTGCAACTGATTTTGATGTTACAGGAACTAATGGTCAAGTTGAATTAGTTTGGACTGCAGCTAATTCAAATGATGTTTTAGGCTATAATATCAATAGAGATGGTGTTTTCTTAGCCTTTACAACAGATAGTTTTTATAATGATACATCAGCTATTCATAATGTAGAATATTGTTATACTGTGGAAGCTGTTTATGAAATTGGTAATTCAGATGCATCAGATGAAGAATGTGGTATGTGGGAAATTTTATCTCCTGATGAAGTATTTGCTGTTGGAGAAGATGGTGTAGTTCATGTTACATGGACAGACCCTCCTGCAGGTGGTTCTGGAGGTATAGGTGGTGAATGTGAACTATTTGATTATTATGGCAATGAAATGGTAGGTATCTTGGATTGTATACTACAGTGCATTGATCCTCTATATGTAGAAAACTGGCTTGGAGATGGCTTATGCGATGATGGTAGTTGGGGAGTTTATTTTAATTGTGAAGAATTTGATTGGGATGGAGGTGATTGTCCTGAGTATGTAAATGGTGATAATCAGGATGATTATGTTTATCGTACAGAAGATCAATTAGGTAATCTTGGCCCATTTGTTCCAACTCAAGATAGAGACTTAATTGCATTTAATGTATATAGAGATGGAGATTATCTTGCAACTGTTGATGCAGGAATTTATGCATATGATGATTATGATGTAGTGAATTTAACAGAGTATTGCTATACCGTAACAAGTGTTTATGAAGTTGGAGAATCATTGATCGAAGATGATCCTGTATGTGCTATTCCCATTCCAGGAGAAGCCCCATCCAACTTATATGCTTATGGTGAATCTGGTGCAATTACATTGGAGTGGGTTGGTGGATCTAATCAAGTCATTGATTATAGTATTTATAGAGATGGCCAATTGTATGCTTCTTCAAATAATGCATCGTATATAGATAATAATGCAGAACATGATGTTGAGTATTGTTATATAGTTACAGCTAATTATCCATCTGGAGAATCACAGCAAACTAATGAAAGTTGTGCAATGTGGGTTCTTGCTGCTCCTTTATCGATTACAGCAGAAGGTGGAAATGGTTTTATTGAAGTTACATGGACTGAGCCAGGAGTAAACTCTTGTGCTGATGAGGTTATTCCATCATTGCCATTTAATACAATGGGAACAAATGCAGGAATGGGTAATGATTGGACAGTTCAAGGATCAGAAGGAGAGGATTATGCTTATCTATTAGTCGTATCAAGCCCAATAGTCATTGATGTGACCTTGTGTAGTATGAGCACAGATTATGACACTAAACTTGAAATATTTACAGCAGACCAAGATTGTGTTGAGACAACAACAGGATATTATATTGATGATGATTATACTAATTGTCCTGAATATATAGCGCCATATCCTCCAAG
>CAYVTK010000071.1:0-5289 GCA_964454465.1 uncultured bacterium
TACTAATACTACATCTGATTTAAAAGAAGTTAGAGGGCCCCTCAACTGAAATCTATAATCATATAATTTTGTTTCAATTAAACTATATAAACCCATACTATGAAGAAATAGACTTATAAAAACAGATATAAAGCCGATTATAAAAATTGTATAATCTTTTTTTATTCTTTCCATTTTATATATTGATTAAAAATTATATGATAGATTTGCTCTAATAATAGAATTACCAGAACTGCCTGCAGATGTATAAGATAAGTTTTTATAATAATGTCTCAAGTTTAAATTCAATAATAAATTTTTATACAAATTTAAATCTACTGATAATTTAATTCCATATTGATCATAGTTTGTAGTACCCTCACCCTCAGAATAATCTAACCAAGCGGATATCTCATCAATGATATCTTCATTCTTAAAACTAAAACCCAACCTAGCTGTATAAACATTCTGTTCTTGATAATATTCAGAACCTTCTACAGAAAAATCAAAATAGCTGCTAGATAAGTAAATATCCGTATTCCAATGGTTATTAATATAGCTCTTTAAGCTAAGATTATAATTATTACTATTCGAAGAAGGAGAAATATAATCAGAGTTCTTAAATATTAGATAATCTAATAAATCGATTTTTTCAGATTTATAATAGGATAATCCTAAATTATGGTTACTCTGAAATAGCATAAAATTATGATTTAGATAGATACTAGAATTGACTGTTTCAGTATTCAGTCTTGTATCAACAATACAATCTGCAGAGTAATTAGCACTATCAGAATTGCTGCATACATCATCATTTTCAAATTCTAATTTCTCTCCTCCTTCTTTAATATAAAAACTATAGTTTAATGTTAATTGCGGAAGATTCTTAATTGGATAAAAGCTTATATTCATATCATATTTTTTACTACTTGATTTACCTGATTCTGATTCCTGGTTCAAGCCATTATCAATTGATTTTAAACTGAAAAATAAAAATAATCTATTATTTAATAATCTTATTCTTTCACTAATATATTTTTCTTTTGTATCACTTTGCAAATATGGATTTGCTAAAGATGTAAAAGAAGGTCCAACTTTTTTTATACCAAATTGAATAGTATGTCTAGGATATAATAATTTAGCATCAAAATTATATGCAACTTCTGGAGAGTTTAAAATATCTTCAATTTTTATATCTTCATCATTTGCTTCTTTCTGTATAAGATTATAAAATGGCACAGTAGGAACTGCATCAAAATTATAATGAAATACTTCTTCAAAATCTTTAGGGTTAGGCATATCATCAAGATGTATTCCAGAGTCTTCTACATATGCCAAAGCTAGACTATTATTTACGGAGATATTATTCTCATATAGCTGACATTCAATCCAATCAAAATTATTTGCTGAAAAATCAGACCCATAAGTCCTCCCATAATAACAATCCTCATATTCATCTGCATATGTATCAAATTCATCTATGGATATAACATCATTCCATATATTTTCATTTAATAGACTTATCCCAATACTAGAATTAATTTTAACTCTATCAAAATTAACTTTCATATCTGTTCCAATAACAAAATTATCTTTAGGCTTATTACCTACCCAATTATCATCTAAGTAATTTTCTTCTTCATCATAATCAATACCTTCATCAGGAAAGCTAGAGTCTAATATTAAATCTAAGTCATCATAAGAAACTTCTATATTCCATACTTCTTGTTTTATGGAACAGCCTTCACTTCCACATCCTTCACAAATATCTTCAACTTCATTAGGATCATCAATGCAAGTCCCAATAATAATAATTTCTTTTTCATATATTATAAATTCAGGAGATTCATTAATGTTTGCAGCTGAAATATTCAAGATACCATCTTCATTAATATCTGCATACAAAACTTCTGTACCATCTAATTCGAAATATTGATCAGAATTATATTTTTGAGTTAAGGCATCTAGATTAATAATAGAACCCTCTACATATTTATCTACTGATTTAATATTATCTTTTACTTTAACTAAATTTAAACCAAAGTTTATTTTTTTTCTATTACCTAGACCTAAATGCAATGCTGTGATTTCATCTTCAAATTCATAATTATTTCTGCTAACGTTCAGTATATTATCTGTTGAATAATCTAATTCTAAAGAATTATAGCGGCTCCCCTGTATAGCTCTATTTAACTGCCCTTTAACTAAGTTTAGTTGAAAAAAATTAGTATGTAAATCAAAACCAAACCCTCGAACTCGACTGCCATGTAATACTAATTCATTAAACTGAGGATAGAAATCCCCAACATTAAAATCAAATATGTTATGCTTAAAAAGTAAATTATATCTATCTTGAGGTTGCTGTAATGGACTTTCTAAGGATGTTTTCTTTAATTTTAAATAAAAGTCTGTCCATTCTGTTTTACCATTAAAATGAAAGTTTGAGACATTTGAGTATGTCATTTTATCATCAATATTATGATTTAGAGAACTATGAGATATTTTTCCATTGTATTTAAATAAATCTTTAGAATGGTCAAGCAATGTAAAATTCCAATCTATAAGCTGATACGGAACATTATTTTCATCATTCATCAATATCTTAACAGTATGCATACCAAATCCTAGATTAGAAGGATATAAAATTAAATGAGAATCTTTTATATTAGCTTTCTGTGTTAAATTTTTATCATCAATAAAAACTTGTATTTTTGAATAATCAAATTCATCTAGTCCATAATATGATAAAATAACAACAAAATCATCTGAATATATTTTTTCATTTGGTTGTGGACTTATTATTTTAATATTATCCTGTAAACTGATATTAGAATAATTTTGTATATCTTGATTTGAAGTGACATTAATCACTAGAGGATTCATAATAGGATCTATTTCAGGAATTGATGTAATATTATATTCTGTTTCAAGTACAATATAATATTGAATCTGAGAACTTGTTATAAAATCAGAAGGAATTATTGCAGAATAATAACTATCACCTTGATTCATAAGAGGGAGCTGAAAATATTTATCTTGATTGATATTTTTATAGAATAAACTATAGTCTATAATTTTTTGAGCTTGTAGATCAGTAGAAACATCAATTTCAACAGAATATCCTACCTTAATATTACTTATTGAATTATGATATATTTTTTGTGAAAAAACACAACTTGCAAATAATAATATAAAGATTACTCTTGAATAAATTTGATTATTAATTTTTTATTTTCTCCAGAAGGGTTTGTTAAATTAATTACAAGTTCTTGAATTGCGTCTAAGTTACTTTCATTTAATGTTCCTGACCCTGAATCTTTACTATCAAATTCTTCTACTTGAACACCAGATTCTTGTTGAATCTGTTTTAAATATGAAAGATCTCTCTTATCAATTTCTTCAGATAAAATTATACCATTATCAGATGAAGTAATTTTTTTACGCTTAGATAATATCAAAGTTTGATTTGATTCGAGATTTAATATTTCTACAGTTCCATCAACTCCATAAAAAATATCATTTTGGTCATTGATATCTACATAAAATGTAGTCCCCTTTACAGATGCGACAGAAGTAGGAGTAACAACTTTAAATTCATTTTTTTTCTGTTTTTCTATATCAAACTTTAAAAGCCCATCATCAATAATAATTTTTTTATCTATAATTTTATTTTTTAAATCACCTGTAACATATACTTGAGAATCCTTATAAATTTTAATTAATGAACCATCATCAAGATAAGCAAACATAATAAAACCATCGGTTCCTGTAATTAATAAATCATTATTATATAGCTCCATACCTATATTAATTTTATTTTTAAATAATTCTGAAGTTTCTTTCTTATATTTAACACTACCATTTTGTTTTGTAATAATTGCTATTTCTTCTAAAAAAGCAAAGGATAATAAAATAAAATAGAACGAAATATTATATATAAATCTATTTGACATAAATTTCTTCAATCTTAATTTCCGAAGTATTTAATAATTCAATTAATTCTAATAAATAATTCAAGTTTTTTTCTTGTCCATTGATATTAATAAGAGAAGTTGGCGTATAGGTATATAATTCTCCTGAATCTAAAGTAAACAATTCATCAAATTTAGATTTACCAATAAATTGTGAGATTAAGTTTAAATTTTGTTCATTTAGGTTTATCTCTAATTCATCATCATTCATTTGAAATATAAATATATCACTTAATTCTTGTTCTAATCCATATGTTGTTTCAAAAGTTCTTTTAACTTGCCAAACATATAAATTCCCTGGATATAAATCTTCAAAACCAGCTACAGGGTATTGAAAAGTATTATTTTGACTACCTGTATCCCAAAAACCTGTTCCTGTTGGGAGAATAGACAAACTATTTATTGCATCCTCTAAAGATGTATGTATACTTGGATTATACTCACATACTCTAATTGAATAGTTTCCACACTTACTACAATAATCAGAATTCCATTGAAAAACTGGATAAGGAATATAGACTTGGTTATAAAGCAAATCAGATATATTCGAAGAACCAGGGGATAATAAACTTAAATACTCTGGTAAAAATATATTTAACTCTTTAACAAGGGTAGCATCATCACAATCAATAGAATCAAGGCAATTAGTAACTTCAAACTTAAATGAATATCTTCCATTTGGCAATCTCCCTAAACCTAAAATAAGATCTGATAACTCTTCAATTTGATCATCTGTAATACCAATAGTATAATCACTTTTGTTCATTGAAAATTCAACACCAGATGGAAGATTTACAGTGCCTGAATTTAAATCTGTATTTCTAAATGAAATAGAATGAAATTCACTATTAATATTAATATTATTTAATCTAAAAGTTCCTTCTATTATTGAAATTTGATCATCAGTATGATTAGGAAGATTTATATTAATATTAAAATCAACAGCTAAGTCATTTAATACATCATATTCATTACAATCTATAAAATCAATCTGATAATCAAATAAAAGAAGGTTAGATTGCCCTGTATCGATATCTATTGCACTAAGATAGTAGCCTACAATATCATCATTAAAAAAATTTTCGCTAAGTATAATTTTACATTCAGAAAATAAAAAATTTACACTAAAAAATAAAATTAAAGGTATATTCTTTACTATTTTAAAGATATCAGTATCCATTCTATAAATTAGACTCAAGATCGAATTAAAACAAATAAAAAAGGGCTCAATAAATAAAATATTAAGCCCTTTTTTCAAAATACCGGCAACTTCCTACTCTCCCACACTGGTCTCCCGTGAAGTACCATCGGCGTAACAAAGCTTAACTTCCGAGTTCGA
>CAYVTK010000072.1:0-2064 GCA_964454465.1 uncultured bacterium
GAAAATAGCAGGTATGATATCATTTTTGCAGATCCTCCATATCGTTCTTATCCTTTCGAAGAAATATTTCCAAAAGTTTCAACTCTATTAAATAATAATGGTATATTTTGCTATGAGTCTAATAAACAAAATGTCAATATTGAAGGAGTGTTTAAGATTAAATATTATGGTAATACTCAAGTGATATTATGGGAGAATGGAAAATGAAAATTGCAATATATCCTGGTACGTTTGATCCAGTCACGAATGGCCATCTAGATGTTATTAAGCGTTCTTGCTTAATGTTTGATAAGTTAATCATTGGCGTAACGGATGATAATAATAAAAAAACAATGTTCTCTATAGATGAGCGTATTGAGATGATTTATAATTCAACTCAAGATTATAATAATGTATCAGTACAAACATTTAAAGGTCTATTAATGAATTTTGCAGAATCTCAAGATGCAATCGTTATTATTAGAGGTCTTAGAGTTTTATCTGACTTTGAATATGAATTTAAGATGGCTATGATGAATAGAGGCCTAAATGATAAAATCAGTACACTTTTTATGATGCCTCATATTAGATATGTTCATATCAGTTCTTCTCTTATCAAAGAAGTAGCATCTCTTGGAGGAGATATTAGTAATTATGTTCCAAATAATGTTTTGCAATGTATTAATAATAAAAAATGATAATTAAGAATCCTTATGTAAAAGATATTATAGATAAAGTTGCAAAAAATCCTCCTAAATTAATTTTTCCAGAGCATGAAGATGTTAGAATCCAAGATGCTCAAAAATTTCTTTCTCATTCTGGATTTTCTATTCAGAATGTCAATTCATTCAATGATTACCCTTCTTATATAGAACATATTAAAAATAAAAAGTTTACGAATAATTGGACAGATGAAATGCTTGAAAAATATACGAAAATTCCTTTAATAAAATCTCTAATTGTCTTAGATATGGGCTATGTTGATTGTCTTGTTGCCGGGGCAAATACATCTTCAGCTGAGGTTATAAAGTCTTCAATTAGAATCATAGGATTAGATAATTTTTCTAAGTGGATATCAAGTTCATTTTTTTTAGTTAATCCTATAAATAATAAAGGTTATACTTATGCAGATTGTGGTGTTATTCCTGAACCAGATATTGATCAGCTTGTTGCAATAGCATACCAGGCATCTAAAATACATAAACTAATTTCGAATGAAGACCCCAGGGTAGCATTCTTATCATTCTCTACAAAAGGCAGTGCTAAACACTATAAAGTAAAACGTATGCAAGATGCAGCTGAAATATTTGGAAAAAAATATCCTGATATTTTACATGAAGGGGAATTGCAATTTGATGCTGCTGTAAATAGTATGGTCGCAAACAAAAAAATAGATAATTCAATTTTAAATGGAGATGCTAATGTATTTATCTTTCCCGATTTAAGCTCAGGTAATATTGCATATAAAATTACTCAATATTTAGCTGGTTATAGTGCATGGGGTCCATTATTACAAGGTTTTAAAAAACCTGTACATGATTTATCTAGAGGTTGTAGTGTTGATGATATTATATGTGTTTCTTGCATAGCTGCAATAGAAAGTCTAAAAAATAAAGATTAAAAACATTATTGAATTAATTTGTAATTTACTCATGTTGAGGTAAATACTATTTAATATTCCAGAAAAGGAGTCTGATGTCTAAAATTTCAATACCCAAAGAAGGTTCCAAAATATCAATGATTGATGAGGTGCTTAAAGTTCCAAATAATCCTATTATCCCATTTATTGAAGGTGATGGAATTGGTAAAGATATTTGGATTGCATCTGAGAAAGTTATTAATAGTGCAATTGATAAAGCCTATAATGGTGAAAAAAAAATTCATTGGCTTGAAGTTTATGCAGGAGATAAGGCAAATGATGTTTATGGTCCAAATACATGGCTTCCTAATGAAACCTTAGATGTTATTAATGACTACTTGGTTGCTATAAAGGGACCCTTAACAACCCCAATAGGAGGAGGTATTAGATCTATAAATGTTGCCCTAAGACAAAAGCTTGATTTATATGTATGCTTGAGGCCTGTT
>CAYVTK010000072.1:2090-5289 GCA_964454465.1 uncultured bacterium
GTGAAAGAACCTCATAAAATCAATATGGCTATTTTTAGAGAAAATACAGAAGATATTTATGCTGGTATTGAGTTTAGGGCCGGGAGTGATGATACAAAGGAATTCCTGAGATTAATGGAAGAAAACTTTAAAGAAATATATGATAAAATCAGATTCCCTGATTCATGTGGTATTGGTTTGAAACCTGTATCATAAGAAGGTACGCAGCGACTTGTTTGGGATGCGATAGAATATGCGATTAATAATAACAGAAAAAGTGTCACTTTAGTTCATAAAGGTAATATTATGAAGTTTACTGAAGGAGGATTTAAATATTGGGGATATAAAATTGCAGAAAAAAAGTTTAGTGATAAAGTTTTTACATGGAAACAGTATGATAAGTTAGTAGAGGAAAAAGGTAAAGACTATGCAATGCAGGTAGAAAAAGAAGCAATGGCAAATGGAAAAATTATTATTAAAGATGTTATTGCAGATGCATTTTTACAACAAATATTAACTAGGCCTAATGAGTATGATGTTATTGCAACGATGAATTTAAATGGAGACTATATTTCTGATGCTCTTGCAGCTCAAGTTGGAGGTATAGGAATAGCTCCTGGAGCTAATATCAATTATATTACAGGCAAAGCTCTTTTTGAAGCAACCCATGGAACAGCTCCCAAATATGCGGGTTTAGATAAAGTTAATCCAAGTTCTGTTGTTTTATCTGGTGAAATGATGCTGAGGCATATTGGTTGGAATAAGGCTGCTGATTTAATTATTAATGGTTTGAATGAAACATTCAAACAAAAAAAAGTAACCTATGATTTTGAAAGACAAATGCAAGGAGCAACATTGCTTAAATGCTCAGAATTTGGTGACGCAATTATTGCTAATATGTGATGAATTTTATTGATTTTGCCTCTATCCATGTTAAAGCCGGTAATGGTGGCAATGGATGTATAGCTTTCCTTAGAGAAAAATTTAGACCAAAAGGAGGTCCATCTGGAGGAGATGGTGGAAAAGGTGGTAGTATTATTATACAAGCAAACTCTAACCTTTCAACATTAAAGGATGTATCTTATAAGAAGAAATATATCGCTAAAAATGGTAGTGATGGCATAGGTAAAAACATGCATGGTAAGAATGGACTTGATGTATGCATAGAAGTCCCCCCTGGTACTATTATCAAGGATATAAAATCTAAGCTTATTATAGATGAACTAAAAGCTCATAATGCAAAGGTTGTTATAGCCAAAGGAGGTAATGGAGGTTTTGGTAATGCACGATTTAAAACTCAAAAGAATCCTGCTCCAAGAAGAGCAAATGAAGGACAAACCGGAGAAGAAAAATTTTTAGAATTAGAACTTAAAGTTCTAGCAGATATTGGTTTAGTGGGTTTCCCCAATGCAGGAAAATCAACTTTTATTTCAAAAATTTCTAATGCAAAGCCAAGAATAGCTGATTACCCATTTACAACATTAACTCCTAATTTAGGAATTGTTAAATATGGTGACTATCAAAGTTTCGTTGTTGCAGATATTCCTGGTATAATAAAAGGGGCATCTAAGGGAAAGGGCCTTGGAATAACATTTTTAAAACATATTGAAAGAACGAAAGTTCTTATTTATATGGTAGATGTTTGTTGCGATGATATTGCTAAAGAATTTGAAATATTACGTAATGAAGTTAAAAAATATAATACAGAATTACTTGATAGACCTTCACTGTTGCTTATTACAAAAATGGATATTAAAGATCTTAAAAAAGAAGATCTTAATATCCCAAAGGATATTGAAAATCTTAAAATTTCCTCTATTGATAATCATGGAGTTGATGATGCTATAAATAAGATGTATCATAAGCTAAATGAGTAAATAGTTTCATGTTGTTACAACATAAAACTTTAATAATCATATTCCGTCAATTAAATTAATCAAAACACAACTAGTTTAAATCGTCCTATTTTTTTAAATTTGTTGTCTATATCACATTTATTTATGAATTAAAACAATAACTTAGCGTTATTAAAAGGAGGGGTTTTATGAACATATTGTCAAGGTCTTTACAATCATTAACTGTACTATTTGCTTTTCTATCTATAACTTTTACACAACATTTTAATATCGAAATTGGAGAAACTGGAGAATCTACGCTCTTTATTTTTCAGGATTCTATTGCAGGTTTAGAATTAGGAGATGAAGTAGGCCTGTTTGATTCTGATGGTATTATCAATGATCAAGGTAATATAGGGGAAATCCTTGTAGGTGCTGGTGTTTGGACGGGAGAACAACTTGAAGTTACAGCAATTGGTGCGGTTGATTTGTCTGATTTTGGTGGACCTATCCTTCCAGGGTATAATGGTGGTACAATGACACTTAAGATATGGGATATATGTGATCAGGTTGAATATGATGCAGCTTATACAACAAGTTTTGGTTCTGGTTCTTTTAATGGTTTATTTACAAATATTGATGGAGTTGCCTTTAATGGTGCTGCTGCTTGTGAAGATGGCGGTGGTGGCGGCGGTGGCTGGGGTGGTGATGCATGTACTATGCCAGAGAATACTCTTAGTCTTACAGCTGATGGCGCAGTATTATATAATTCTAATACAGGTATAGCTGGTTTTCAGTTTGTTGTTGATGGTGCAACAGTAAGTAGTGCATCTGGTGGTGATGCAGCAGCAAATGGTTTTACTGTATCAGCAGGTGGTTCAACTGTTCTTGGTTTCTCATTTTCAGGAGCAACAGTTCCATCAGGATGTGGAACTTTAACAAATTTATCTCTTAATGGTGATGCTACAGGTCTAAGTAGCATTACTATTTCTGACTCAAATGCTAATTCAATAGATTTTAGTTATTATGATGGTGGTGATGATGCAGGTGACTGCCCAAGTGCTGTATATGATTGTGCGGGTGTATGTGATGGTGATGCAGTTGAGGATTGTGCAGGTGACTGTGGTGGATCTGCAGAACTTGATGCTTGTGGTGTATGTATTGGTCCAGGTTATTTTTTATGTAATGCAGGTGTTTTTGTTTGTGATGAATCACAGTGTCCTGAAGATTGTGCCGGTATTCCAAATGGAAATACGCAGTTTGATGAATGTGGTGTGTGTGGTGGCCCAGGTGCTGTTTATGAATGTGGCTGCGAAGATTTTCCTGATGGAGCATGTGATTGTTTAGGGAATATAGAGGATTGTACAGGTGAATGTGGTGGTACA
>CAYVTK010000073.1:0-5276 GCA_964454465.1 uncultured bacterium
ATATTCATATAAAATACCATAATCACTAATAGAAAAATAAGATGAAAAATAATACTTATAACCTTGCGTTCTTTTATCTTCAATCTTATTATGATATATCCAAGATTTTTCAAAATATAATTCTAAATCACCCAAATAAATTGTACCTCCCAAATTGTGTTCAAGAACATTCATAATAAAATCAGATGGTGTGACCTGACTATTTGGATACCTGTCTTCGGACAAGTAGTCTCCAAGAGGAGTAGCTAAAATCTTCATATTCTCAATAGTTGTAGAATCTATCATTTGCTCATTAAACATAGATAAATAATGCATGTCAAAATAATCATTTTGGTAAGCAAATCCTGCTAGCTTCATATTATTATCTATAGATAAATCTGGTTCGATTACAGCAGGATTTGTTCGTGCTTGAAATATATTTTGGCCAAAGGTTGCAAATAAATCAACATTATCTCTTAAATAATATAAAACACTAATACCCCTAGGAGAATTATTATAATCAATATTTCTCTCTTCAAAAGTATGCATGGCTAAACCTGCACCATAAGATTGATAAATATCTCCTATCTGGACTTCCATTCTATTACTAGAATATTCTAAATAAAAACTACTTAACATATCTTCAATGGTTTTTGTAGGAGAGCCAATAAGTGAAGGATCTTTATGGATTAATAATGTATAAAAGTATAAATCCTTATAATATAGGTTTACATCAAAATAATTCTCAAAAAAATTAGTTTCTTCAATTTTTCCATCAGAATATCGCAATTCATAATTAATGCCATAATCCAAATCAGCATAGATATAAGATATTAAAATGAATAATAAATATTTAAAATATATGTTGATTTTATTCAGACTTAACATTGAGTTTTAAAGTATCAGGAGTTGCTTTGTTTATCAATTCGATAATTTCTTTTTCTATTTTTTCCTCATCTCCGGGATTATAGCCGACATGTCTAGATATAATAACACCTCGATGATCTACCATAACTGTAAAAGGACAACTTGTCCCTTTCAACTTTCTTTGATATTTAGATCTAGGATCACTTAGTACCTTGAAAGAATATTTTTTTGATTTAACAAAGGGCTCAACTGAACTCAAAGCTCTTGAACCATCAGTATTAATACTTATAACTTGAAATCCTGCATTTGAATATTTTTTATTAAATTCGTCTAGATATTTCATCTCTTTTTTACAAGGTTCACAGGCTAGAAACCAAAAGCTAATCAAAGCTGGTCTCGCATCTAGAAGATCATACATACTTACTTTTTTATTATCTAAATCCTTTAAGAATGCATCTGGAAGATATTCCAGATTTTCTTCTATATTAAGAGTATCTAATTTAGGTGTATCTATCTTTGATGTATCTGAAACAGCATGCTCTTCTGAAAAAGAAATTGCAAATAATATAAAACATAATATTGGCCTAAATACCATTATAAGAACCTCATTTAATTTGATGTGTAAAATCTATTTAAAATTGACTCAATTTCATCTTCATATAAAAATTTTATTGCAACTTTGGAATACTCTCCTGCTCTAGAAAATGGGATTCTAAAATGATAAGTTATATCTAATGTACTCATATCCAAATTTATCTGTATATTATCTTCACCTGGTGTAATTGCAAATAAAGGAAAAAACTCATTACTTGTAGATACTAAGATTTTATCATCTTCCTTATTGAAATTATAATTCTCCTTCCAAGAATCAATATATATAGAATTTATCCGTCTAAGATTATTTGAAAGAAAGATTACAGGAACTACTTGATATTTCATAAGCGCAAATCTATCAACGATTGAATCTGAAAAAATAAAGTCAGATTTTAAAAATTTAATAATTAATTCACCATTTGCATCAGAGCGACTAAAATGCGGTAAAGTTGCAAGCATATCTTCAATGAAACTTTTTTTAACAACATATTTAACAGGTACTATTAAGTCAATATATGTATTATCTCGCCCATCATAATCCATTGATATATCTTGAATGGCAACATCATATGGATTTAAAAGTATATTATCAATAAAAGTTATAAGTTTTTCAGTATTTTTTTCTTTACTATTTTTAACAATATTTTGATAAAAGTTCTTATCTATATCTTTATAATATCTCTCTCCATATTGACTACCTTGATCATATAGTTTATTCCATGTATTATTAAAATCTGCCTCTATTGCAAAATTTCCAAGAGACTCATAAAAACTATTAACTGAATCGGCATCACTTATAACAATCTTATTCTCATTCTCATCAAAATTTTCTATATATCTTTTATCTATAGAAAGATTATTCAGAATTGTCAGGGAATAATCAATTAAATTTCTTTCAAAACAAATATTATCTTGATGAGCACAGTTAAAACTAAACTTACTTACTTTTTCCCAACTTGATACATCATGAATATTTATATTTACATTAATAGAAAAATCTTCTACTAAAAATTGGCCTAGAATAATCAAAGCATTTTTATACTCTTGATTATCTATACCAAGATAAGGCTCAATTTCTCCTGCATATTCTATTTTGATATTATCATTTAAATTATGATCCTTAATAATATCAGGTAACATATGTCTTAAATAATCGGAGGTTTTACTTTGTGATACATTTTCAAATTCTAATAAAATAAACGTATCATAATTCAATGCAAAAATTGCAGCAAAATTTAAAGTAAGGATAAGATATATTTTTAATAGTCTAAACATCTATTAAAATCTAAATATTTTTTATCACTTATTCTATTAATACTTAAACTTATTTAAGTAAAATAATCTTTGAATAAGTAGCCCTAGATTTATTTTTCAATTCAACAAAATATACACCACTTGATAAATTATTTGCATTATACTGAATTGAATAATCTCCAGAGGAATAATTCTCTTCTATAAGCGTATCTACAACTCTCCCCTGTAAATCAATAATATTAATAGCTAACTGCATGTTATCAGAAACACTAAAATCAATTGTAGTTACAGGATTGAATGGATTTGGATATACATTTTGTATAGCAATTTGATTAGGTATCGCATAATTCATTGTAGTTAATCCACTTAAGACCGAAATGCTATTGGGCAAGAAAGGATCAATATCACCATATAAATCTACAAGCTCACCTGTTTTTTTCTTATATAGTTTAAAAGTAGGAATTTCTCCGTTTTTACAATAATCTGATGTAAGACCTTTATAATTATCCATAGAACCCATTACTGGGATATCAATAATATCACCTTTCCATTGTCTATTTCCAACCACAGCATTATCATTATATGCAATAATCCAATCACCAATAGTTGCTCCTTCTATATTTTCTACATAATAGAATGCTTGCTCTGTAGATTGAGTATATTCAAAATGTTCTAACTTCTTTACACCTGGAAATTTATCATCAGTATATTTGGAAAGAACTAGTGGATCTATATCAAATATAAATGAAGCATTCTCATAAGATTTAAACCAATATCCTTGTCCACCATAGAAATTATTAAGAGTCCCTTCCCAAGAGCCATCTAAATATAAAGCTGAAACACCCTCAGAAATAATAGCATAGACTATACCACTCAAATTATCTGGCAAAACACTCTCAATAGGATAAGATCCTTCAGATGGAAAAGAAATTAAATTTCCTCCTTCATGTATGAAATATTCTAAATCTTCACCAATAGGATATCCTGCAAATGAAAAATCTCCATCATTATTCATAATAAGCCAATAGCCATTAGTAGGATTAATATTTTGCAAACTACCTATCCACCCATCATCATATAAATAGGAAGCACTACTCTCTGTAATAATTCCATCTAAAATATTTGCTATAGGAGAAGTAAAGCTTTCTATTTCAAGGTTATCTGGAAGAGCATAAAAACTTACTAAATTTGGTCCTTGGTGCAATGAAATATCAACTTGCAACGTATAATAACATGATCCATCATCTTCTGTTGCAGCAGGATCGTAGTTTAATGCAGTTTCATCATCACAACCATAGATTTCATCATCAGCACAAATACCATCATTATCTATATCATTATCTGAATCATTTGGACAATCATCTACATCACCACAAATGCCATCATTATCAATATCATTATCTGAATCATTTGGACAGTCATCTACATCTCCACAAAGACCATCACTATCAGCATCATCTTCAGCATCATACGGACAAATATCAACATCGCCACAGGCTCCATCTCCATCTGCATCATTTTCAGCATCATAAGGACACTCATCTTCATTGTCGCATAGGCCATCATTATCTGTATCCCATATTGTTCCACCCCATTCACCAGTACAATCTTGTATACAATCATTTGCAGAATCATCATCACACTCACCACATTCATCTAAATAAGCATCACCAAAACATACACCAGCACAATCTTGATCCGCGTTTTGCCCATCACACACATCACAATCATCAATCACGGCATCACCAAAACATACACCAGCACAATCTTGATCAGCGTTACCACCATCACATACACCACAATCATCTAATGCAGAATCACCATTACATACACCAGCACAATCTTGGTCAGCGTTGCCACCATTACATACACCGCAATCATCATAAGCACCAACACATTCATCTAAACCATCACATACACCATCAGCATCTTCATCAGCTGAACAATATACAAAACCATCATTATCTAAACTTGCATCCAATGTAGAAGCATTAGTATCAGTTAATACACCGCCACTAAGTTCAAATCCACTTGGATCACCCTGTACTAATAGAGTAGTTAATACACCAGCACCTGCAGGAATCGAAGCACCACTAAATGAGAACCCTAAAACTGTTGAGTTACCAGTTTGAACATCAAAACCAGCATCAGCAGCTGCACCACCTGAAGCGCTAAGTAGAGCTGGACCTGAAACTGTAAATTGGAAACCGGCTATAGCAACATCACTGTCATAGGATACATCAATAGATGTCTCTACACAAGAGAATCCATCTCCATCACACACACCACAGTCATCTAATGCTGAGTCACCAAAACATACACCGGCACAATCCTGATCTGCGTTTCCACCATTACACACACCACAGTCATCTAATGCTGAGTCACCACCACATACACCGGCACAGTCATTTTCTAATGAAGAACCACATGTGTTATCACAACCTGATGGGGCATCTTCAAAACATCCACATCCAAGATCATCAGCGTTATCACCACCACATACGCCACAGTCATCTACAATTAAATCACCATAGTAGTCACCTGAACAATCAGGATCACCATGAGCAATACTGCCACCTGCT
>CAYVTK010000074.1:0-5150 GCA_964454465.1 uncultured bacterium
AATAAAAATATTTTAGTAACAGGTGCAGATGGTTTTATTGGCTCCCATCTATGTGAAAAACTTATCCATGAAGGACATAATATAAAAGCTCTTGTAGCCTATAATTCCTCTGAAAGTATTGGATGGTTAAGTGATATACCTAAAAACAAACTGGATAATATTGAAATTATTTCAGGAGATATTAGAGATTCAGATTTTATATATAGTATTACAAAGCATATTGATATTATATATCATTTAGCTGCCTTAATAGCTATTCCATACTCCTATATTGCCCCTCGTTCATATTTAGATACCAATGTAACAGGCACCTTAAACATTTTACAAGGTGCTAGACAAAACTCTTGCAGTAAAATTATATCCACTTCAACCAGTGAAGTTTACGGTACGGCTAAATATGAACCAATAGATGAAAATCATGTTCTTCAAGCTCAATCACCCTATGCAGCCTCAAAAATTGCTGCAGATCATTTACTGGAATCATTTGTTAAATCATTTTCTTTACCTGCAGTTATAATTAGGCCATTTAACACTTATGGACCAAGACAAAGTGAAAGAGCCGTTATACCCACTATTATTAGACAAATAATTGATCCAAACTGCAAACAAATCAGAATCGGAGATACATCTCCTAAGAGAGATTTTAATTTCGTAAAAGATACTGTCAATGCTTTTATTCAGATTGCTAAAACTGATAATAGTTTAATAAATTTTGGTACAGCTTATAACGCAGGAAGTGGTAATGCTATCTCAATTCAGGAAACTTTAGATTTATTAAATAAAATATCCAAAAATAAAAAACCCATTAAAAAAGATAAAAATAGATTGAGACCTAGTAAATCTGAAGTTAAAAATTTAATAGCTTGTTCTAAAAAATTATCCTCTATTTCTAAATGGAAACCTGAAACTACTTTGAATAAAGGATTAGAAATTACTCTTGACTGGTGGAAAAAACAACTTAAAGATAATAAAATTAGAAACAACTCAAATTACTCAATTTAGCTTTTAAGAGGATGTCTTAAAATCCAATCATTATTTTCTCTTTTCCAAATATGTTTAGGCCTATTTTTATCTATAACTTGCCAAAATTCATCTTCATCCATGTCTAAATAATTTATAATATCTAAAAAATATCTTTTAGGAATTTCTTGATCATATTTATTTACTAATGCAACCCCTTCTTCTCTAGTAATTTTTTCTGTCCTTATTTCTTGTGAAGCATCGTAAGATGCTCTTCCTAAACCAAATTTTATAAGGTACGTAAAATAGTGCAAAGTGTCCATTTTATCATCAATACCAGAATACTTCGAAAAACTACCCTCTGTTCTTTCATCATTAGCAGTAAATCCAGTATTTTCAGAAGCATAATAATACATCTCCTGTGGATCCCATTTTAAGTAATACCCCAAATAATACATATTTAAATTTAAATTATTTATTTCTTTTGACTCTATTGGCATATAAAAATTTAAATCACTTTTTTTAATATTGTATTTGCTAATTAATTCAGATGATTTGACACCAGACAAAATAATTTTATTATAATCTTTTTCCCCTACATAAAATTTTTTATCCATTGTAGGTTTTTCATTATCTAAAATATTATTACCATATTCAGCTTGATTTTCTCCATAAAATATTAGTGGTATTTTATTCTGAAGGGCTATTCTAGGACCAACTAATTTTTGGCCTATTATAAATGGTTGAAAAGGATGACATAAGTTAATAAAAGCTAATTTAGTTAATAATCTATGAACTTTTCCATTAGGATTTATTAATATATTATCAAAGCCTCCTACTTCTATCCACTTCTGAAAATTTTGCCATCCTATATTTGTGTATTCATGAGGTGCCCAAGTAACAGTTAAAGGATTCATATTATATTTATATTTTAAAATATGAGCCGTAAAAGCACTATCTTTTCCTCCACTTCCAGGAATGACGCAATCATATGAACCATTTCTACTTCTATATTTATCACATAATTGTATTAATTCTATCTCTCTCTCTTTCCAATCAATTAAATTTTTTTTAATTTCTGCATATTTACAGGCATGACACACTCCATCTTCATCAAAAAATATTGTTTCTTTATTTTTAATACTATCATCCGTAAATTCAACGACAGAAGAAGGCCTCTGATTAGAAATAACACATTTTTTACAATAGATAATTTTTTTTATACTCATACTAATACCTTTATATATTATAAAATTATTTATACTAAATCTATCTGCCCATATTTAAATTGATTACAGTCAAAGCGAGGTAATGACTGTCTTCTGTACTTTAAATCATTTTTAGTAATATTTCTACTTGCAACACTTAATGAGAATTCGACTGAATTTTTATCTAAATATTTTTCGATTTTATTATTGAAAGAGATATCCCCTCCATAAGGATAACAAAAAGTCTTATAATTTATAAAATTATTTAAAAAATTAAAACTGTCATCTATTTCCTTCCTAAATGATTTTTCTGACAACCTTGACATTAATTTATGTTTTACAGCATGACTTCCTATTACCATTCCACTTGAATATAAATTTTTAATATCCGTAATAGACATATAGTATCGTTTTATAATATTTTTTTGACTTTCATTAAAACACTTTTCAAATAATCTATTTACTAAATCTTCTCTATATTCGTATTTAATATAATAATTTAATATTCTTTTAAAGCTATTAACATAATCAGAATTTACCTGCAACTTGTAGGTATGTTTCTCATATTCCTCTACCTTATTTAAGTCCAAAAATGAATTATCTAAATAAGATTGCAATAAAGTAAAAGCTTTTAACCCTCCAATTTTTCCAATTATTAAATGAATTTTATGTACATCTAATATTTTCCCATCTAAATACGGCCCTGTCGGAATATAAAATATTCCATTTAAATTATATTTTTTTAAAACTTTAAGAACATACTTTGAATGACAAATTAAACCATCATCGAATGTAAGTAATATTTTATTTCTAATTTGACTACTTTGACTAAAATTTTCTATATCATTACAGTCAAAGAATTCATATTTTGATTTAAAATATATTATTTGTTTTTCAAAATTTTTAATATTTAAGTAATGAAAATGTGGCAATTTTTCGTTAAATTCTTGCACATAATGATACATTATAGCTTTCATATGATTTCACTTTTCTGTTTAATAGGAACTTTAGAATCTCTTTCTAATTTATTTTCTAAATATTTTTTAAGCATGCCGTTTTTAAAGTTTCTTTGCATCTTTAAAATACTTTTCTCATTAAAATCTTTCATTTTATAAGTCCTGCAATCATCATTTACTAATTGTTTAACAATTTTAAAATTTTTATAATTTTCTAAAACTTTGAAAAGGGATAATGTCATATCTCTTATCAATCTATTACCTATACTATGTATTGTGTCTGTTAAATATATTGTCGGTCTAATTTGATGAATGATGTCACCTCCATCAATTTGACTATTTATAAGCATATATGTAACTCCTATATATTCTGGCTCATTATGTACTAAAGGCCAAAAATTAGTACCCGATCCTTTATAATATGGAGCCAATCCTAAGTGAATATTTATAAACTTACCATCATATTTGCTTAATAAAGGCTCTCGAATAATTGAACAACCATAAGAAACTATTAAATCTGGTTGACAACTATCTATATGATTTTGAAGTTTTTTATCTTCATTTATTAAATTTTTTTCTACAATCATAGTATTAAAAGGATCTTTAGAATAAGAGACAAAACAATCAAAAAAATCTTGCTCAGAATTATTTCTATCAATAAAGTGATTTTTTTCAAGAATAGAGTAATTGCGAGAATTGAGAATCTGATTTTTTTGACTTTTACTTTCTTCTTCGCATATACAAAATACGACTTCTATTTCAGCATTTAAATTAATTAGTCTTCTAAAAAATTTATGCCTCAGCTCATTAGAAGTTATAATACCTAACTTCAATTATTTGTTCCTATCAAATCTATTAGACATGCTTCCGCCGTCAGGGTGAAATTATCTAACCCTAATTTATTAAAACCATAAGCATACTAGTATAAAAAATTATAATGTCAAATTTTGTTCATGCCATGAACACAATATAAGATATTATATATATTCTATATAAATTAATATAATATTTCATAATTTATATAAAATAGATATGGCGGAGAGGATGGGATTCGAACCCACGATACAGTTTCCTGTATACACGCTTTCCAAGCGTGCGCCTTCGACCGCTCGGCCACCCCTCCCTATTAATCCTTAAGTATGGCTTTGTTCTTTTCTTTAATATTATTAATAATTAAATCAGAAATTTCCTTTAATTCAGCGTCTACTAACGTCCGATGTATTGGCTGCATACTTATTTCTAAAGCTAATGATCTTTTTTCTACTTTAGACGATTTATCTTCATAAAAATCAAAAAAGTTTACTTCCAACAGCTCAACTAATGTATTTTTTTTAAAAACATCTTTTATAGTTCTCTCAATTTCAGCGGCTACCGTATTAGAATTAATAAAAAAAGAATAGTCCCTCTTTATAGGCATCAAATTATAATTTTTAAATTCTTTATTGTTTATTTTATTTTTTAATTCAGGTAAATTATGTGTAAAAAATTCAAACATTACAAATCTCATTCCATATTTCTCAGACAAATGAGGATGTAATTCTCCAAAATAACCTAATAAAATTTTTCCTAAATATAGACTTCCAGACCTAGCAGGATGATACCACGAAGGTGAATTATTATTAATTTGAATACTATTTTCCCTAAAACCTAAAGCCTTAACTATAGAAATAAAATCTTTTTTAGCATCATATATATCAACATTTCTATGATTCTGAGACCAATGTCTATTACCAGCAGCACCAGCTCTAATTCCTGCTGCTACAAAGTATTGATCTTCATCTTCTTTACCTGAATAAACAGAACCCACCTCAAACAAACCAGTATTTTTAAGGCCTTTATTAATATTTTTTAAAAAATTATTTATTAAATTAGGCAATAAACTAGTTCTCATTATAGATAATTCTTCAGAAATAGGGTTGTCAACTTTTATACAATAAGCTTTTCCCTCGCTAAAATTTTCAAAATCATTTTCCGATAAAAATGAAAATGTAACAGACTCATAAAGGCCATTTTTAATTAATGTATT
>CAYVTK010000075.1:0-4020 GCA_964454465.1 uncultured bacterium
ACTTCCTGTTGGCCCTGATATGATAACCATTCCATATGGCTGATTAATCCATTTCCTAAATATTTTTAATTTATTATCAGGAAATCCAAGATTTTGCAGAGTGAGAGTTTTATTTCCACTGCCTAATAAACGTAATACAATTTTTTCTCCATGTACTGTAGGTAATATTGAAACCCTTACATCAATATCTCTTTCTTTTGTTTTAATTTTCATTCTTCCATCTTGAGGTAAACGATGCTCTGCAATATTTAATTTTGATAAAATCTTTAACCTGGCTACAATACCATTAAGTGAATTTGATGGAGGAGACATAATTTTAACAAGAACTCCATCAATTCTTATTCGTACATTTACTTCTTCTCTACCAGGCTCAATATGAATATCTGTTGATCCTTCCTTAATAGCTTCCATAAGAATTAAATTCACTAATTTAACAAAAGGGGCATCCTCAGCAGAAACCTCTTCTGTCCCTAAATCTAATTCATCGGAATCTTCTTCATCACCTCTAACAATACTTATATTTGAAATAGCAGATTCTACTTCTCCGCTTTTTTTAATTTTTCCATATAATATATCTAGTGCTTTTTCAATATCAGCTTTAGTAGAAATAAGTATTTCAGGATTTAAATTTGTTAATTTTTTTACTGAATCTAAGGTTGATATATCTTCAGGGTCTTCCATCACAATAATAATTGAAGTCTCTGATTTATTTAATGCTATAATCCTTTTTTCTTTTGCAAAATTTTCTGAAAGTAGAGCTGTCACATCTAAATTAGCTTTTAAGATTTCTTCAATGTCAATAGCCCTATGACCCATTTGTTGAGAGTAAGCATTAATTAAATCATTTTCACTTACGAAACCTAACTTTAACAGTAGATGTCCTAGTTTTTCATTAGAATTTTTTTGTTCTGATAGGGCTTTATCAAGGTTCTCTTGTGTTATTGCTTTATTATATACAAGTATATCTCCAATTCGTTGGAATTGTGGATTGAAATTTGACATTTATACTATCTCCTTAATAATGATTTATGGGTTATCATTTTGTTCTGTTTTGAAAATTTCATACGTAAGTGTACTACTCGTAACCTGAAGTGGATCAAGTAAGAAAATCGTAATTTGAGATGGCCAGCTATCATATGATTCAGGATCATTCCCATCTCCAATATTTAGTAGTTCACTATATTGAACTGTCCAAACAACACCTCCATTGCCATTTGTATTTCCAAAAGCAGGGTCGTCTGCAGCATCATTAGGACCATTGATTTGCGTTCCAAAAACATTTGGATCATCTTGTGCAGCATCTGGAATCCATGCTCCTCCATTGGCAACACAATCTGTACATGTTTGGAATGGAGACTCAACATCACATACACCATCACCATCGCCTGTGCCTGTGCCTCCTTGCACATCATAACTATCACAGCAACCGACAAAACCATCTAAATCTGTATCTGCTGGATCACATACATCTAAAAATGTTGCACCCGTTGCAACAGCTTGAAGAGTTCCATTATTTACAGGATATTGATAATAGTCTGTTAAGCCCGTTGCTATTGTAACGTCTACTACATCATCAAGATCATTAAGACCTACATCTCCAATCAATGAAAAATCTACAAAACCAGGATTAACTGCTGGATCTGAAAGGACACAATTATAACAAGGAAGAACTAGTCCATCTCCTCCATGGCTTTCTCTTCCATCAATAATTAATTTATTACCATCTGCATCATAACATAAGGCTTTAATTACTGTGTTCTCAAATACGCTTGCTGTTCCAAAACGAACAGATGACCATGCAATCCCAGGGTAACTTATTCCATCAGGACTCTCCATACCTGTTTCTGCTGCTCCAATAATAGATCCAGGTTGTTGAATCTCTCTCCATAAAGGTGACCCTAATATTTCAAGGTCATCTCCAGGGCTAGGATTGTTTAATCCAGGAGTATTAGATTGAAAATCATTATTCCATACATAAACTAAACTATCAACTTCAATTGTTTGTCCATTTGCATCAATGCCTCCCCATTTGACACTATCACCAAATGTATAAACACTGTCAATACTCCATGGATCTGCTATGCCTTCAATCCAAATATATACATTCGTTGAATCTGCGACGGGATTAGAATAAAAATCCCATAAACTAACAGATAAAGGAAGCTCATATTGTCCACCCCCAATAGGAGAAATTTCAACATAACTATAATTTATTTGTCCAAATGTAGGAGCACCTGTTACAACGGTAACAGGAACAGACTCAAGTGATGCAATTCCATAGGTATTATATGTACTTTCATTTATACTATTACAATCAATACCTAAATCTGAAGGATAAAGCTCAGCTCTTATAGGAACAGAACCTGGTTGCGATCCAGAATTTAGAGTTACAGTAGCTTGACCATTTGATGATTCGGCACATTCAACTAAATAATTTTCATCTTGTTCGTTTAAGTATACACCTACAGGTGATGTATTTAATAACCTGAAATGTACAAGGAAGGGCTCTGTTACAAGATTATCAGAACCATCTTTAATTTCCATTGTTATCTGTGTTGCTTCAATACCACCGCCACCTTGCACTGTTATCTCATTAGGAGTAGGGGGGACTAACTGTATTGATGTTGCATCAGTAGATGTTAGGTTTATAAATATTGTATCTGCAAGATTATATGATGGTGCTGTACCAATAATTTGGGTTAAACCTACATCTGTTTCCATATTAAATGTAGCTGTTGCTTGTCCATTGATGTCTGTAAATTTATAAGGCTCAATACTTCCATTTTGAAGTACATTTCCATCAGGATCTATCGTTATACTCTGAAATTCAACAAGTGTAAACTCAGGAACAGGGTTTTCAGTTGTATCAATAACTGTTGCTGTGATTTGTGCTGTAACAATTTCATTATTTTCTCCAGCAGGTAGTTCATAGTAATCTGAGCTAAGAGTTAAAGATGCTTCACAATCAGGACATTCAGGTAAATCCTCAACAAGATTAATAGAAACGACATCTGTTAAAAATGGTGAAGAAAAAGGAACTTCAACATTAATATCAACAACTGTAGGTTGTTCTTCAAGTGAAATATTTGGATATGTACAAAATACAGTTCTTGCTGCAGAGAATACAGCTCCAGGAACTGGTCCTGTCACATCTGTGTAATTTGATAATGTTCCATATTGTTGATCTTCAGCTTGAATTGAATAATTAACAGTTACATTTGCTAGTGGAATACCTTCAGCATTATTTACAACTGTTGTAATAGTATCACAATAACTAACATCTAATGAATCCATAAGAATTGTTTCTGGGAAAGGATATGAATACATTGATTGTGCTGAATATGTTGGTGGTGTTGCTATCATAATGATAGTATCAGCATATAGTGTGATATTTGCATTTTCTGGATCTTGAATATATGCTCTTATAGAATCTATTACCACCTCAGATGGTGAAGGCTCATGCCTAAATAGATTGCAAGCTTTACCTTTGTAATCACTACCATATTCAGAAGAAACATTAACGTATGTTGAATCAGCTCCTTCACCACCTGTTTCATCTGCTATTTCATAACATCTACAGGCAACTTCACTATCTTCAAAGGCATCAACATCAGAAGTATCTACACAAGTTGTTGCTAATGAATAACGTAAGAAACCATAGGCATCTCTATCATCTCTAACAACACTACTACCAAAAACTGTATATTGCACATTTGCTCCCTCAACTATAACCCCTGATGGATCTAATGCTCTATGTCTTATATATCCATCTACTCTTCCATCATCAGAAAAATAATTTTGTATGTTCTGTGAGCTTGTATTTCCATCTGGATGAATATCATTTTCAAACTCAGATATATTATATTCAACATTTGGATTTCCTTCAACATCATATGACCATGAATAAGTTTCAGTAAAATCATCAGATATATAAACATTAATCGAAGTCTCAACTAATTGGTTTGCACATGTTAGAAGGTCACCTTCAGAAAGGGTGAATGCAACTCTTGCTAATCCTGA
>CAYVTK010000075.1:4051-5116 GCA_964454465.1 uncultured bacterium
CAGTCCATACTTGATTATTATCTATATAGCCCATAATATCATCCTCATTATCACTACAATTTGAACTTGATAGTGTAAATAAAACAGGTACATTTTCAACTGGAGCACCAAGACTATTTTGGACATTAACATATAGTGTATCTGAATAGGTAATATTAACGTTATTATCAGTTCCTAAATCTTGAGATAATGCAACATCCATATCTGCTACTTGAGCAACATTTAAAGCTGATTGATATGCAACATTAATATTTAGAGTTTCTGATGCAATGGTAGTGTTATCAGATGGAAGTGTAATAGATGCAGAAACTTCAATATTCTCAATACCTGTTTCTGATTCATCAATTGTAATGTTTTGTAATGTATTTGTAGCAACTCCATCAGATCCAGAAGAAATGATTCCATTGCTAAATGTTCCATATTCAGATAAACTTATAAAATTAATAGGAATACCTTCAACAGGATTAGCATAAGAATCTCTAACTGTTGCCTGTACAATAATATCATTAGAATTAGATACATTTGTTGAATCACTATCAGTTCCATCATCCGCATTTGTTTGAGGAATATCATTGATTACTAGAGATGCTGGATCAGCTTCAATATATAATGCATTAATATCTGTATAATTAAATGCGAGTTGATTTCCTACTTCTAAAGTTTGTGTGATTGTTACAATAATACTTGCATCTATAGGATTGATGACAAATACTGTAATTGCTATATTCTCTAGAATAGAAGCATTAGGCGTTTCAATATTTTGTAGTGTATTTGTTGCAATTCCATCAGCTCCAGATAAAACATCATTAGTTGCAAATGTTCCATAGCTAGTTGCATTTGCAAAACTTACAGGAATACCTTCTACTGGATTTCCACTAGCATCTCTAACAGTTGCTTGCATTGTAACACTATTCGTTGAGGTTTCTTCACCCTCAGTATTGACGTTTGTATCTAAAATTAATTGATTGTTATTTGTACCTAGAGATAATACTAATGCATCAATATTATTGATATTTTGTGCAAATAAGTTTCCAACCTCTAATATTTCTACATCATTTGTTAGCA
>CAYVTK010000076.1:0-5109 GCA_964454465.1 uncultured bacterium
CAAAATATTCTTCTGGATTATCATAAACTTCAGGATCACCAGTCAAAGCTTCTTGATTTTCTCCTGCCAAGTCTGCGATTTCAGATCTTCCTGTTGACCTTAAATATTTATCCATAGATATATCATATCCAAATGTGGATGTTGTTGCTCCGATCTCTGCCCCCATATTGCAAATAGTACCTTTACCTGTACATGATAAATTCTTTGCTCCATCACCAAAGTATTCAACAATACAACCCGTTCCACCTTTAACTGTTAAAATTCCAGCTAATTTTAATATAATATCCTTGGGAGATGACCAACCATTAAGCCTTCCCTTTAGATTAACACCTATTAATTTTGGAAATTTTAATTCCCATGGCATTCCAACCATAACATCAACAGCATCTGCACCACCAACACCAATCGCAACCATACCTAATCCACCTGCATTTACTGTATGTGAATCTGTTCCTATCATCATTCCTCCAGGGAAAGCATAGTTTTCAAGTACAACTTGATGTATAATACCAGCGCCTGGTTTCCAGAATCCAATTCCATATTTATTTGATGCTGAAGATAAAAATTTGTATACTTCTGAATTAACGTTTAAAGCATCTTTCAGATCAACTTCCGAATTTATTTTTGCCTGAATTAAGTGATCTGCATGCACAGTAGTTGGTACTGCCACACTATCTTTACCTGCCATCATGAATTGCAATATAGCCATTTGCGCAGTAGCATCTTGCATTGCAATTCTATCTGGATAAAAATTAACATAATCAGATCCTCTGTTATAATTCTGGTTATAATTTTCTGCATGCAAATAAAGAATCTTTTCAGATAATGTCAATGGTCTATCAAGATTCTTTTTTATATCTAATAACTTTTGACTTAGATTATTGTAATAATTTTTTATTAATTCATAATCAAACATTATATTCCTTACTTAAAATTTTTAATAACAATAGAGCATCTAAATTTACTAATTTATAGCAACATGTTTCAAACCTTTAGATTATTACATATAATTGCATTTACTTTCTCAGCTATGAGCCTATGCTTATGTTTAGAGGACCCCTATATTATATATACAACAAAAGATTTTGAGGATTCTGCCGAAAAAATTGCCTTACTACATAGTCAAGAATTAAATACACTAACTATATATAAAGAGAATGTTAATCAAAATGACTTTATTACATATTTAAATACTGCTTCTTTTAGTGGTAATAAATATTTACTGATTATAGGAGATGAAACCATTATTTCTCCACCTACTGCTATTTATGGTGACTCTGATATTGAGTGCAACAATGTCCATCAAACAGAATACACAGATGATTTATTTAATGAAAATTTTATTATTGGAAGGCTTCTTGTAAAGAATAATCAAGAAGCAACAGATCAAATCAATAAAATTGAAACTTATATTCTAAACTCTAATTTTGGAGCTTGGAAAAATAAAGCCTTACTTATTGCTGATGATGAAAATAATCCTGACAGACCTGATATAGAACAAGAACTAAAACATACTACGTATACAGATTTAATTTATCATAACAGATTAAAAAATAAAATGATTGTTAATACATTATATGGGATAGATTATAAAGATAACCAATCTATGTTTACTGATGTGATTATCAATAGTATTAATTCAGGGGTAGGTTTAATTAATTATATTGGGCATGGTACAATTAATAATCTTGCACATGAAGATATTCTTATACTAGATAGAGATATAAATTTAATTGAAACAAATAACAGGCCTCCAATTTGGGTTGTTGGGACATGTAGTTTTGGAAAATACAGCAAGAATAATAATGAAATATCATTCGCAGAAGAGCTTTTAAAAAAATCTGATGCAGCAATTGCTATAATTGCTACAACAGAAGGGATTAAACCAACTGATAGCTTTAGATACCTAGATAAATTTTATCATGAATTATCTTTATATTTAGATAATTCTCAAGATGTAAGATTAGGGGATATATTTCAAAAGGCGAAGGATGCTGATCAGGTACACATTTGCGATAGATTTAAATATCAATTATTTGGAGATCCTGCCCTCCCTATTATTATAGCGAAACAAGTAAACGATGCAGAAGATGTAAACGATGTAGAGTATAATAAATTATTTGAGATTCCAAATGAAATAACTATAGGGAAACAGAATTCTTTGAGTATTAATTATGAAGGGGGTTCATATATCAAAATAGTAACTGATGACATTACATATACTGAAAATATCAATGATAATGATTTTATAGAATATCACTCTTCTGGAGGAACACTTTTTGAATCATATTTTTCAAATCAAATTGATTATTATATCCCCTTTGATATCACATCAAATAGTGCAACAATCATTGTTTGTAGTGCAAATAGTAATATCAGAGCTAGTAATACTTATGATAATATTATTCAATTTAATACTGTCCCAATAACAATAAGTTCAAATTCTCTTAATGAAGAATTATCAGATGATACCAATGGTCCTGAAATTACATTACATAATAATGACATTGAAATTACAGATAACATATCAATGTATGCTCCATATAATTTTAGAATTGATATTATAGATAAATTTCCTATTAATATGAGTGGTCATCATAACCATGATCTGCTTTTCTGGATTAACGATGAAAGAAATGATGCTTTAATACTTAACCATATGTTTAACCCAACATCTGATACATCTGGAACTGTTCTATTGAATTTTGAAGATTCCAAATTTGAAGATGGAACTCATACTTTCAATATTGAATCATGGGATATTTTAAATAATAATACAATTAAAAAAATACGTGTGAACATCAATCAGAATCTAGATGAAATTTTTAATATTTACAATTTCCCAAATCCATTTAGTGAAAAAACATTTTTTACATTTCATATGAATAATCCTGAACAAATCAATGTTAAAATTACAATATACTCTAAAACAGGTAAAAAAATCTCTACATTAACAGATGAAATTAATGATATAAAATCCTACCATGTATTTCCAGAGTCAGGTTGGAATGGTGTTGATAAACATAATGATCAATTAAAAAATGGAACGTATTTTTATCATCTTAATATTAAAACAATAGATGGGGAAATATTACATGATAAAATTCACAAACTAACCATCTTAAAATAATGGATATCATCCTTGCATCAAAAAGCCCTAGAAGGAAAAAAATCTTAGAAGAGATAAATCTTAAATTCAAGGTTCTTGATTCATCATTTAATGAGAGTAAACTTCCTTTCTCAGATAAGTCACCTCACAAATATTGTATGAAATTAGCAGAATATAAATGCAAAAGCATATCCGAAAATCATCCACATTCTCTTGTAATAGGAGCAGATACTATCGTTTACCATAATAAAAAAATTTTAAATAAGCCAAAAAATAAGACTGAAGCAAAAGCTCATCTTAATGCTCTAAGTAACCATACACATATTGTGTATACAGGTGTATATGCTAATATAAAATCTAGTAATACAAACCTTAGTTTTTATGATAAATCCTATGTTACATTTAATAAATTAAGAACTAGGGATATCAATTATTATATTGAACATTTTAGGCCTTATGATAAAGCAGGATCATATGGAATACAAGACTGGAGTATGATTTTCGTAAAAAAAATAAATGGCTGTTTTAATAATGTAGTTGGCTTTCCTGTATCAAAATTTTTTAAATTAGGGTTTGATAATAGTGCTATAAAAAGAATAATTATAAATAATTTAAACTAATGAGTAAAGAAAATTTAGATGGTTTTTTTCAAGAATTTAAGATTGTTAGAAAATCTAAAAAACTTTCAATAGCTGATGTAGCCAAGGCAACCAAACTGCAAAAAGAATATATTGATGCTATAGAATCTGGGAATTTCAATGTTGTATCATCTGTTTATATTAGATTATTCATTAAATCTTACTGTGAATATCTAAATATGGATACAGATAAAACTCTAAAGCTTTATGAGGAACATGTATCAGGTAAATCAAAAAAGAAAATTTCTGATGAAATACCTAAATTTATAGATGAAAAAAGCAAAGAAATTGATCATAAAATCTTAGATATTAAGTCTGATTCATCTGATAATTTAAGTGGCATATATTTTGCAGAACCTAGAAAAATAATTGCACTGGCATCTATAGCCCTAGTTATTATTATATCATGGATTACCCTAGCGAAGGTATCTACAAAAACACATGAAAATTATAAAATAAAATTTGATAATACTAAATTAGAGTGGACATTTTTTGAAAATCTTGATTTGCTTGATTCTCAATATATCAAATTAAAAAAAGTTGGTAAAAATAATGTTCTAAAA
The DNA here is from genome assembly GCA_964454465.1 of uncultured bacterium. GTDB lineage: Bacteria > Fidelibacterota > Marinisomatia > SCGC-AAA003-L08 > D37C17. Next base: position 4,311 of record CAYVTK010000076.1, read on the forward strand.
TATGAATATTTAGATAATAGAAATAAAATCTTAGTTACAAATGATGCTGGAATCAATCTTGTAAATAAAATAATTAATGAAAATGACCACAATGAGAATACAGTAAATGGAAATATCCAATTTGGAATCCTAAATGGAAATATTAAATTCTCTATTAATAGTCAAAAAATTGATTTTAAATATTTAGATAAAAGTATTATTGGAAATTTTAATACTAAGGAAAAATCTCTTCTAATTAAATATTATCAATAGAACCCTTTATCTCAGTGATAATATCCACTCCCTAATAAGTTCTAATCCCTCATGATGTACTAGTGTGCGTCCAAGCTCAGGCATCATAACACCTGGGTCTGTAGAATTAAAACGATACACAAGGATTGAATGGTCTGGATCTCCTGGGACAATATCATACTCAAATTCACCGGAGCCCCTACCTGCTGCAATAGGAGTTTTATAAATACCGAGAGCTTTACGATCCTCTTGGTAATAATCAAGGAATAATCCAGATGTTTTAGCAGGGCCATCTACATTATGACAATGTGCACAATTAATATCAAGCCAAGCACGTGCTCTTTTATCAAGTGAGCCTGAGCTTGGATTATCCCAATCTGCAATTCTTGGAATAACATCAGAATCTGGAAGATTATTTAGCAATCCTAAACTCTGCCATTTATCAAGCTGGTTAAAAATACCATCAATATACTCTAAATCTTTATTAAGCTGTCTTGCCGTTGGTCTAATCGGTACAAATTTTTCATCTTTAATATGACACCCTTTACACTGATTCATATTTGGAATA
>CAYVTK010000077.1:0-5029 GCA_964454465.1 uncultured bacterium
TTATTGAGCGCCATATAACAATTGATCGTACTATGTGGGGAACTGATCAAATGTGTTCTGTAGAGCCCCAAGGATTAATTAAGTTAGTTAGAGGTGTGAAAGAGCTAGAAGCAGCTCTTGGTGATGGGAAAAAAGTTGTCACTGAAACTGAAAAACCTATTAGAGATAAGTTAAGAAAATAGTTTCTAACTATTAAAATTCTTTATTTTTCATAACTTGATTTTTCAGGAAATAATTCCATTAAAAAATTATTAATAATTTTATCAATATATGCATCATTATCGGGCCAATCATTTAAACAAAAACTTAAAGGAGAATATTTTTTTATTGATAATAATTTATTTTTAATTTTATTTATAGAATCAGTTAATCTAATAAATCCAAAATCTAAATTCATACTTAAAAATGAATATAATTTATTGATATAATTTGTTTTACTTAATTCTTAAATCAAATAATATGCATGCAATGCCATTATCCAGGTATCTGATTTATCTCTAAACTGATTTTTTAAAGTTATATTAAATGATTCTGAAAATTTTCTTTCAATTTGATGAAGGATATCTTTATTTAATGCTTTTACTGTATGTGAAATGTTTTCATTAATAAATATACCATATTTATCTAAGATTAATTGTCTACTATTTGCTATTCCTGACTCATGTGGTGTTAATTTTTTTAATCTAGGATATTTTAATTGCAATCGTAATTTTAATTTAGACTTTTTTTTATTCATATATAATTTTGGACAACCGCTTGTATGGAAAAAATCTTTTTTAAGAGTTGGTCTACCTATAAAAACATCATCATTAAATGATAAAAAATTTTTTGAAAGATTTTTAATATGATGTAAACGCATTTCAATTGCATGAGAATTAAAAGTAGGTAAATATCGTTGATCTTCAAATAAATCATTATGATTAATAACTATTATATTAGCCTTACTTTGATTTAACCAATCAGGTATTTGATTATCAGTTACTAAATAAATATTTCTTACCCATGGACAATATTTTGCAATAGATCTAAGAGAAAATTTTAATTCATCTTTATCTATAAATCGTTTTACACCGCTTACCTCAAAAGATTTATGAAAATTATTATATTCTTTTAAAACTTTATTTTTTTTTGATAACCACTTTTTATCTGAGCCATCCACCCATGTATAAACTATATCAACGGGAAAATCATCCATTTGATAAAACCTTGTATTTTATTACAATATAAATTCTCATTTTTTAATTATATAATTTTTTATCCCACTTTTTATGAAACCAAAAATATTGTTCTGGATTTTTCTTAATTTCTTCTTCAAGTAAAAGACTATATTTTTGATGAATAGAAAAAAATAAATCTTCAGTATTATCAAAGGTTCCTTCTATTTCTATATTCCTTAATTTAAATTCATAAGAAAAATCTTTCTTAAGAATACAAAACCCTACTACAATAGGACATTTTGTTTTATAGTAAAAATATGCTGCTCCCTTTGGAATTGATGCTTTAGAACCAAAAAATGAAACTTTTATTCCTCTAGATCCAGCATTTTGGTCACTTGCCAAAGCCAATACTTCACCACCTACCAAAGCATCAATCATTGTTCTTTTAGAAGTCTTCATTGGAAGCAATGTTATATTTTTAAAGCTTCTTGCTTCATTTAAAAACTTATCTCCTCCAGAATTTCTTTGGACCTTAACAATAACAGTTGATTTTTTATATTGACTTAATATGGGTATAATCATTTCCCAATTACCTAAATGGGCAGTCATTAAAATCATTCCTTCATCAGATGATAATAAGTTTTTTGTTATGCTATCAATATTTATTGATATATTTTTTTCTTTTAAATTTCTTTGTCTTAAAAATTCAAACATCAAAATCATATAATGCTGATATGTTAATTTGATAATACTATTAATTTCAGATTCAGATTTATCAGGAAATGCAATCTCTAAATTTTTTTTTGCAACTTTTTTTCTTTTTGGAAAAATTTTATTTATAACTAAACCAAAAAACTTAGCCAAATTAATAGATTGTGTTCTTGATAGAAATGAAATTGATTTACTTAAAATTTGAATGGCAGTATATGTAATATAATTAATCAAGAATTGTATTTTTTATATATAACTTAATGTGAATTTAATAAATTATAGTATTAAAAATACTTTGATAATAACAATCATCAAAAATATATTAAATGCAATTTAGGATTCCTAGTCACTTAAAAAAATATACCATTGAACAAAATTATAAACAATATACATATATAGATCAGGCCTGCTGGCGATTTATAATGAATATTTCAATTAATTTTTTTCAAAATCATGCTGATAAAGTATATATAGAGGGTTTAAAAAAAACAGGAATTACAATCAATAAAATTCCAAGAATACAATCAATCAATAAAAAATTGTTGAATTTTGGATGGAGAGCTGTTTGTGTAAGGGGATTTATTCCTCCTCAAATATTTATGGAGTTTCAATCTTTAAAAATACTCCCCATTGCAGCAGATATGAGAAGTCATCATCACCTTACCTATACTCCCTCTCCAGATATTATACACGAGGCAGCTGGACATGCTCCTATTATTGCAAATAAAGATTATTCAGAATATTTAATTAATTATGGTGAGATTGCATCTAAAGCAATTTTGTCATCTGAAGATATGAATTTATATTATGCAATACGTTATCATTCAGATATAAAAGAAAATATTCAATCTACAAAAAAACAGATTAAAGAATCAGAATATAGATTAAAAAATGCATATAATAAAATTTCTTATTCTAGTGAAGCTGCCTATCTATCAAGAATGAATTGGTGGACTGTAGAATATGGCTTAATCGGAGATATCCGTAACCCTAGAATTTTTGGTGCAGGATTATTATCATCAGTAGCTGAGAGTGAAAATTGTTTAACAAGTAAAGTTGAAAAAATTCCATTTAGTCTAAAGTGCCTAAAATATAATTATGATATTACTGAGCAACAACCTCAATTATTTGTTACTCCTAGTTATAAATTTCTATCAAAAGAGCTAAAGAAATTATCAAAAACTATGTCATATAAAATAGGTGGTCAATATGGACTAGATACTGCAATTAAAGCAAAAACAGTATGTACAATTGAGTTTGAAAATTCAATCCAAATTTCAGGGGTAGTATCTAACTATATTATTAATAAAAAAAATAATACGATTAATTTTATTAAACTAGAAGGACCATCTCAAATAAGCTTAAATAATAAACAAATAAAAAATCATGGGCCACTATATCATACATCAGGCTATAGTACTCCAATTGGCAATATTCAAAAATATAAAAAGTCTATAAATAGATTAAATAAAAATGAAATTAGAAAATTACAAATTATAAAAAATGGGCTATGTACCTTAAATTTTGAAAATAACATTACAGTTAAGGGTATTATACGCAATATTTATAAAGAAAATTCAAAAATTACCATCATAACATTTAAAGAATGTACCGTTAAACATGGATCTAAACTTCTTTTTGATCCAACATGGGGATATTTTGATTTAATCTGTGCATCAGAAGTTAAATCTATATATAATGGACCTGCAGATACAATTCATTATTATATAGATTTAGATAACAAAAAAACTAGATATGAAAAATATAATAGAAAACAAAAACAACCAGAAGAAATTAAAAAATTAGATTATTATTTCAAAAAAATTGAAGATTTAAAAAAAATAAAAAATAATATTAAAGGATTATCATCTTTATATAAAAAAATGATTGAAAATAATATTGATGATTGGTTACTTAAATATGAATTTCTTTCTGCCACAAATTGCAATAGGAATTTAGAATGGATAGATAATATGTATATTGATTTAGAAAAAGAGGCCTCTAAAAAGTCTGATCTTTCTCGAGCAATTAAAAGGGGATTAAATTTGTTTGTTTAATAGTTAAAAAATTTTAACTTTGAACCCGATAAAAATGGTCGTATTATGTTAAATATAACAAAAACTGTAGAGTATGCTCTTATTGCATTACGTCATATTAATAATGCTAAGGGGAAGGTACATACATCAAAAGAAATTGCGCTATTATATAATATTCCAAGAGAACTATTAGCAAAAATATTACAAAAATTATGTAAAAAAAGGTATTTAAATGCTATACAAGGGCCAAATGGTGGATATTTGCTTAATAAGGATTTAAGCAGTATAAATCTAATTGACTTTATCGAATCTATAGAAGGCCCAGTTGGAGTTACAAAATGCTCAATAGATTTAGATTGCAATCTACTAGATATGTGCAATATCAAAAAACCAATACATAAAATTAATGAAAGTATTAGAGAAGCCTTAAGTAAAATCAGTTTATATGAATTAACTATATAAAAATGTCTGAGAATCTCAAAAAAATAGAAAATATCACATCCTCAAAATATAAGTATGGATTTATTACGGATATTAAAGAAGATAGGATTCCTAATGGTCTTAATAGAGAGATTATAGAAAAAATATCTAGTATTAAAAATGAACCTAAGTGGTTATTAGATTGGAGGCTAAAAGCCTTTTCTCATTGGGAAAAAATGAATGAACCTAAATGGTCTAATTTAAAATATCCAAAAATTGATTTTCAAGATTTATGTTATTACTCTGCACCTAAAAAAAAGAAAAAATTAAAGAGCTTGAATGAAGTTGATCCTGAATTATTAAGAACATACAAAAAATTAGGGATTCCATTAGATGAACAAAAAATGCTTGCTGGAGTTGCTGTTGATGCTGTTTTTGATAGCGTGTCTGTAGTTACAACATTTAAGGAAACATTAAAAAAAGCAGGTGTTATTTTTTGTCCATTCTCTGAGGCTGTAAAAAATCATCCTAAATTAATCAAAAAATATATCGGAAAAGTTGTACCCTATACAGATAATTATTACGCAGCATTAAACTCAGCTGTTTTTAGCGATGGATCGTTTGTTTATATCCCAAAAAATACAAGATGTCCTATGGAGCTATCTACATACTTTAGAATTAATGCAGCAAATACTGGCCATTTTG
>CAYVTK010000078.1:0-4951 GCA_964454465.1 uncultured bacterium
ATTAAATTAGTTATAATTATTATGATAATAAAATTTAGATTTATAATGCTTTTTTTATTCTTATATGCATTGCCTTTAGCCAATGTAATATCTGCAAATGAAGGTTTTACTATTTCAAGAATACACTATGATGGTGGTGGAGATTGGTATAGCGATCCAACATCTCTTCCAAATTTACTTGAATTTGTATCAGAGAATACAGGTATTATCGTAAACCCAGAAAAAGTTGTTGTGAAAATTGGAGATAAAAACTTTTATTCCAATTCATATTTTTACATAACAGGTCATGGGAATATCAAATTATCTAATGAGGAAATAGTAATTTTAAGAGAGCATTTAATAAATGGAGCATTTTTACATGCAGATGATAATTATGGAATGGACACCTCATTTAGAGCTTTAGTAGCAAAAATATTCCCTAATCAAGAACTAATTGAAATACCTCCTAATCACGATTTATTTAATATTCATTATAAATTTGAGAATGGTCTTCCTAAAATACATGAGCATAATAATAAAAGACCACAAGCTCTTGGTATTTTTTATAATCAGCGTCTTGTACTATTGTATACATACGAATCTGACTTAGGTGATGGGTGGGAAAGCCAAAATGTTCATAAAAATTCAGAAGCATTAAGACAAGAAGCACTTAAAATGGGAACCAATATTATCGTATATTCATTATTGCAATAGGTTTATGAAAATTATAGAAAAATATATCAAAAATTACAGACACAAAAAATCTAATGGAAAATTTGTTGAAAATTTAATACTATTATTTTTAGGCTCTACACTATCTTTTAGTTCATTAGTAATTATTGAAAGAATATTTTATTTATCTACATACAATAGAAAAATTTATTTTATTTCATTTATAATTCTTGTGCTGTTTTCTTTCCTTTATATATTTGCTAAATGGTTTATTCATTACAAAGGATTTGGTAACATAAATACAGATGAGGCAATTGCAAAAGAGATTGGATATAAAAATTCATCAATAAAAGATCGATTATTAAATGCTATCCAATTGAAAAAAATGTATGGCAAGTCAGATTTAACAAAACTCGCTATTAAGAATATTGAGAGCAACCTTAATCAAATCAATGATAGATCTGTTAATCAAATATTTGTATTGAAAAAAAATTATTTACCTATTGTTGCGTTTCTTTTAATTCTAACAATTTTTTTTAATTATGATATAAAAGATGCAACATATCGTCTGGCTGATTATAATACGCAGTATATGGCACCTACACCATTTTCACTACAAGATATAACTAATAAAGCTTCTGCATTATCAGGAGATTCTATTAATTTTAAGATACAAGGCACCGGGGCTCTTCCTGACTCAATTAGCTTTTATTGGAAGGATAAAAATAAAATTTATAATACAAAAATATCAAAAAATAATAATACATACTATTATACTTTAAATGGCATCAAAGAAGATATAATATATTGGGCAAGCTATGAACCTTATTCTTTTTTTTCAGCATGGGACTCTATATCAATAAATCCTAAAAATATATCTGTTAAAAAACGTCCTGTATTATTGAATAATAAATTTATTATTGATTATCCAGACTATATAAATCTTGAAACAATCGAATACATTGGAGCAAGTAATACTCAAATTGATGTACCTAAAGGCAGCATGGTTGAGTTAATATTTGAAGCAGATGCAAATTTAAATTCATCATGGATGCTAATAAATGATAAGAGAAAATATTTAAATGTAGAACAAGAAAAAATTCATGGGGATTTTCAATTAAATGAGGCGACAAAATTACAAGTTTATTGCTTAGATAAAAATATGACTCCAAATTTAAATCCCGTACAATTCTCATTTAATATTATTGAAGATATATTTCCTTCAATTATTGTTAATAGTCCTAATAGAGAATTTGAAATTGATGAATCCTATGCAATCTATCTAAACTTTAATATAAATGATGATTATAATATAAAAGATATATGGATTGAATATATGATAGTATCTCCTGGATTTGAAAATAATAATACTATTAATAAAATATCATTTAAAGATAGGCTTTTATATGGGTCAAAAGAAATAAACATAACATATGAGTGGGATATAGATAATTTAGGGGTACTAATGGGAGATGAAATTCATTTTTGGATTGCTGCTGAAGATAATGATCCTTATAAAACAGAATCAGTAAAAACTAAAAAATTTATTGGGAAGTTCCCATCACTAGAAGATTTGTTTTTTGAAATTGAAGAAGAACAAGAAGAAGCCGTTACCTGGCTAGATGACATTAAGGAATCAATAGAAGATATTTCTGATGTAGCTAGTGAAGTAGAACTTGAACTTCTTAAAGAAGATGATATGAGCTTTGAAAATGAAAAAAAATTAGAGGAATCATTTGAACAAATCAAAAATATCAAGGATGAAATTGAAAAGGTTCAAGATAATATAGAAAAAATTATTGAACAGGCAGAAAAAAATAATTTATTTGATGAAAATTTAATGGAAAAATTTAATGATTTTCAAAGTATGCTACAGGATATAATGACACCGGAATTAATGGAAGCTATGAAAAAAATGCAAGAAGCTATGGAAAATATGAACCCAGAAAAAATGGCTGAAGCACTTGAAAATTTTGAGCTTAATCTTGAGGAATTTGAAAATCAACTTGATAGATATATAGATATGTTTAAAATGGCTCAAGCTGAGAAACAACTAAATGAGTTAAGTAAAATGATTGAAAATATAGTTAATAAACAAATTGAGTTAGATAATTATATCAATGATGATTCTAAAAAACTTAATACGCTAATACCAAAAGCTAATAAACAAGAACAAAGATATAATAATTTTACGAAACTATTAGAAGAAACAGCTAATGAAATATCAGATATATCTGAGAACACATCTAATATGCTAAACTCCTTAAACCAAAGTCCGATAATGAAACAAACAAATCAAAGTTTAGATAAAATGAAGGAAGAAATTTCAAATGATAATAGAAATCAGGCTTCATTATCATCTGAAACTACACAAAAAAATTGTCAAAAAATAAGAGATGAAATTAATAGAATTCAAGAAGAGTTTATCAATCAAGAAATGCAAGAAATTACAGATAACTTTATTATAATTATAAATAACCTATTAACAATATCAAATCAACAAGAATATATCATATCTAGTAGTAAGGGAATTAGGAGCAATAGCCCTATGATAGCAAAAATAAATAATACACAAAATAATATTAGTAGGCAGCTTGATCAAATAATGGACAAACTAATTATTCTATCTAATAAAACATTTTTTATTACTCCGTCAATTAATAGAGCCTTTGGTAAATCAAAATCTGCAATAACAAATGCAATGAATGATTTTGAACAGAAAAAAACAACAACTGGGAAAAAATCACAGAAAGAAGCTTTACAAAATATTAATTTAACTATTCAGCTATTAATGGATGCCTTAAATGAATTAAAAGATAGCAACTCCCCATCTAGGATAGAACAATTTATGGAAGCGATGCAACAAATGGCAGAACAACAGCAAGCATTAAATCAATCAACTCAAAAAACAATGCAAATGTTTGGACAGGGGATACCCCTTTCAGAAATATTAAGTGAATTGCAATCCCAGCAACAAAAATTAAAAGATCAATTAGGCGAATTACAAGATCAATTTGGAGAAGATGAAGGTTCAGGTCCAAATGAAGGACCAATGGAAAAAATAGGTAAAGGAATGGAGGAAATAATTCAAAATCTTGAAAATCAAGATATAGAAAGTGCAATCAAAAGACAAAAAATTGTTCATCAAAAAATGATAGATTATAAAAATTCTAAAACTGAAAAAAATCTTGATAAAAAATATAAAAGCAAAAAAGGTGGAGAATTTGAATATACAGGAAATAAAAATTTAAATGATGACTTGGGCTATAGAGACTTGGAATTAATCAATGCTATGGAATCAGCTATGGAAGAGGGCTTCTCTATTGAATACAATAAATTAATACGTAATTATTTCTTAAGCCTTCAAAAAGAAAATAATGAATAATTATCTTAAATATATTACTATAACATTTACAATGATAAGTCTGCTAATACCACAAAAATTCAGCAGCCTACAAAATAAACTAACTAAAGAACAACAACAAGCTATTGCACAAGCAAGCACTTTAGAAAAATCAGGATTAATGGATGAGGCAATTATCGTATATTTAGATATTTTAGATAAATTTCCAACATTAAAAATAGCATTTGATAAATTAAAAAAGATTTATATTACTAAAGAAAGATTATCTGAATTAATGCAAATCACAGAAAAATATATTAATGCTAATAATCATAGCATTACTAGTAAAATTGATGTATTAGATACATACATCATCACAGATAACAAAGGTTGGAAGGATATTGTTCAAACACTATATAATAAACCAATCAATTTAGTACATATTAAAAAAATACTTCCTATACTACTCCAATATGATAAAAATGATAGTGCCTCTGATTTAATTTCTTATATCAGATCTAAAACTAAGCATAAAACATTTTATGCATTAGAGCTTGGAAATTTTTTCACTTTACAATTGGACTTCAATAAAGCCATTGATGAATATCTAATATATCTATCTGAAAAACCTAAAAATATTCAATTTGTTACTCAACGTGTTATGCTACTCACGGATTATAATATTGCCGCAGAGTCCATAAAAAATAAATTATTATCATCTAATAAGAGAGAATCTAAAATAATTCTATCATCATTAGAATTTAAACTAAAAAATTATAAACAATCATATAATATTCTTAAGAGTATTAATAATACGGATAAGGAAAAAATAGAATTATCTAAAGATCTTATAAAAATTAATCAATTTAGTTTAGCAGAAACTATTATTAATGATATTATAACTACATCAAAAGATAAAATTTTAATTAATGAAGATATTTTTCAATTAGGCTCTTT
>CAYVTK010000079.1:0-4921 GCA_964454465.1 uncultured bacterium
CCAGATCCACCAAGATGGGAACAACATCTAATCTTTGGCGTACCATTAAATTGATAACAAAATAAGGAGTAATCGTGAAAAAAATTATTTTAACTATTTTTATATTAAATATTTCCCTTCTTTTTTCTGAAGGACAAAAAATAGGTTATGTTAATACGCAGTCTATTTTTGCTCAGAATGAAGATGCAAGATTGGCTCATGCTGATGTTGAAAAGGAAGCGAAGCGTTTACAGGTAGAATATGAAAATAAAGCCATGACTCTTGATAGTTTAATGAGAGATTATCAAAAATTAGAATTAATGCTTACAGATGATATGAAAACAGAAAGGCAGCAGGAGATGCAATCTTTAAATGCTGAGTTAGAAAATTTTCAAATGAAGTATTTTGGACAACCAGATGGAGAAATATTTCTTATGTTACAAGAAAGAATGGCTCCAATAAATGCTCTAATGCAAAGTGCTATAGATAAAGTAGCTGCTGAAAATTTATATGATTATGTGTTGGATTTTTCTCAAGGATTTATCTTATATAAACTAGATTCACATGATTTAACTCAATTGGTTATAGAAAAAATGAATAAAATGTCTAGCGATCAATCAGATTAGTTCATTTTATGATTCATATTAAAAAAATCAATAAAATTGTTAATGGTCAATTATTTGGAGAAGATGATTTATATATTAAGGGCCCTTGTAGTATAGTTAATAGTAAGGAGGGCTTTCTTACTTATATAAAAGATGTAAAATATCTTGATTGTATTAATACAACATCTGCTTCTGCAATTATAGTTGATAAGAATATTTCTATCCCAGAGAATTTAAAAAAAACTATATTAAAAGTTGATAATCCTTCCCTAGCATTTTTATCATTTTTAAAATATTTTGATAGTCTAATTAATAAAATAGATGATGATAAAATTTCTAAATCCTCAAATATTAGTAAAACAGCTAAAATAGGACAAAATGTATTTATAGGGGATAACGTAATGATCCAAAATATGGTAGAAATTGGAGATAATGTTAGAATTGAGTCAAATACTCTGATTGAAGAGGGAAGTGCTATAGGTGAAAAATCAGTCATTAAGGCAAATGTTGTAGTCCATAAAAATTCAATTATTGGGAAGAATTGTAAAATCAAGTCAGGATCTATTATTGGTTCAGTTGGTTTTGGTTTAGTTACGGATAGTAAAGGAGAACATCATCATATCCCACATTTAGGGAAGGTTATTATTGGTAATAATGTTTTGATTGGCTCTAACTGCACAATTGATAGAGGAACGATTGATGAGACCCGAATTGGTGATGGTACAAAGTTTGATAATCAGGTGCATATTGGACATAATGTTAATATTGGAAAAAATTGTATTATTTGTGCACAAGTTGGTATAGGAGGAAGTACTAAAATTTATGATAATGTTATTATTGGTGGTCAAGCTGGAATTATAGATAATTTAATTATTGAAAATGATGTTATTATTGGCCCAACATCATATGTTGTAAAATCTATTAAGAAAAATTCTTATTTTTCAGGTAATCCTGCAAGAAACCATAAGGATCATATACGACAAGATATTCTGATTTCTAAACTTCCAGAGATATACAAAAAAATATTTAAATAATGTATCAGAAAACAATAAATAAAGAATTGAATTTTGAAGGTGTTGGTTTACATACAGGGGTTCATACAAAATTGAAAATTATTCCTTCATCTGCTAATACAGGAATTATATTTAAAATAAATAATCATAATATTAAGGCGAATATAGAGAATCTGCATGAATCATCAAAAAGAGGTACAACTTTAAAGCATAATGGTCAGAAAATTTATACTGTTGAACATATTCTGTCTGCATTATATGGCTTAGAAATTGATAATGCTATAATTCAAATTGATAATGTAGAAATTCCAATTTTAGATGGAAGTAATAGTGAATATACTGAAAAAATTCTTTCTGTAGGAATTAAAACATTAGATCAAAAAAAAGAAGAATTAGTAATCAATGAACCAATTGAAATTAAAAATAAAAATTCAAATATAGCAATCTATCCATATGATGGCTTGAAAATAACATTTGAAATAGATTTTGATAATGAAAATATAGGCAGGCAAAGTTTTACTCTTAATTCTTTGGATGATTATCAAAGCCAAATTTCAAAATCAAGAACATTTTGTACATTTAATGAGATTGTAGAATTAAAAAAAATGGGATTAATATTAGGTGGGAATTTAGATAATGCTATTATATATACTGATCATAGTTTATCAATAGAAAAAATTAGAGATTTTAATAATTTACACTCATTGCAAATAGAAGAATGTTTAGATAATCATACAAAAAATATAAATAATAAAAAATTACTATTTGATAATGAAGCTGTAAGACATAAAATTTTAGATTTAATAGGTGATTTAGCACTATTAGGCAAAACACTTAAAGGGCATATCGTTTCTTATAAAGGAGGACATGCTATAAATACAGAGTTAGTTAATAAAATCAATTCATTAGATCAAAACAAAAAAAGTGTTAAATATAATAGAAAAGAAATCGAAGAAATTATTCCTCATAGAGAGCCTTTTTTACTTATAGATGAGATTGTAGATTTTAGGGAGGGAGAGTATGTCCATGCAATAAAATATGTTAATGAGGAAGAAGATTATTTTAAAGGACATTTCCCTGGGAATCCTGTTTTACCTGGAGTCCTTATTATTGAATGTATGGCTCAGGCAAGTTGTTTTCTATCTCTGTCTACTGTTGATAATCCTAAAAATAAATTAATGTTACTCTCAGTGATTAAAAGTGCAAAGTTTTTTAAGAAGGTTGTTCCTGGAGACATCTTGAACTTAGAAGTAAGTCTCATTAAATTTAGATTAAATAATGCCTTAATAAGAGGTGTTGGAACTGTAAATGGAAAAAAAGTATCTGAGGCTGAATGGATGGCAACAGTTGTAGATAAATAATTATGAAAATACATGATACTGCTATAATTAATTCAAGTGCTATTATCCATGATGATGTGGAAATTGCCCCTTTTTGTATTATAGATGAAAATGTTGAAATAGGTAGTGGAACGAAAATCATGCCTTATGTACATGTTTTACCATATACAACTATTGGTAAAAATAATACAATATTTCAAGGATCAACAATTGGAGGGTTACCTCAAGATTTAAAATTTAGTAATGAAAAAACATCTTTAATTATTGGTAATAATAACACTATTAGAGAATATTGTACTAATAATAGAGGTACTGAAGCATCAGGTCAAACAGTTATTGGTGATGATTGCCTTTTTATGGCATATGTACATATTGCACATGATTGTATTATTGAAGATAAAGTTATCCTAGCCAATGGAGTACAGTTGGGAGGTCATAGTGAGATACATTATCATGCAACTGTCGGTGGAATTACCCCTGTTCATCAATTTTGCAAAGTAGGACAACATGCATTTGTTGGTGGAGGTAGGTTAGTATTGCAAGATGTACCTCCTTTTATACTTGCTAATGGAGAACCTCTACAATATGCAGGTATTAATAGTATTGGTCTAATAAGAAGAAATTTTGATTCAGAAACACGAGGCCTAATTAAAAAGGTATATAAGTTATTATATAGATCTAATTCTAATGTATCTCAGGCATTAATAAAAATAAAAAATGAAATTGAAATTAAAGATGAGATAAAAACAATTATTGATTTTATTGAAAATAGTGATAGAGGACTTATTTAAAAAAATATTAATCTTAGTTATATCACTTAATAGTGTTGTATTTGGAAGTGATATAATACTTATGAGTGAACATGAATATGTTCCTATAAATTTTATTCCATATAATGCATCAAAAACATCAATAGGAATCAATCTATATGAAAGTTCATATTCTCAGTATGAATTCACAGGTCATAACTGGTTTACTAATAATTTATATTTTTCTGGTTCATTTAGACCTATTTCAATCGAAGATGATATCTACGTAAAATATAATCTGAATTTTGGCTATGCTAGAAATTTCAACTCAAAATTTTTTGAAAATTTAGTATTTAATTTTAAATATCAAAGATTGCGTTATAAAAATAACATCAATGATAACTATAAAGGTGTGCTATATTATTTATTATTAACTATGAGAATAAAATCAGTATGGATATTGCCATCTTATGGTAAAGTTGATGATGAATATAAAACTAATCAATATGGTTTTGGAATTTTAAAATCATTCAAAGATAAAATATTATTAACACTTGGTATAAATGGATATTTAAATGATAATGAAGATATTATTATACCATATATTTCTCTAAGATATAATATATGAAAAAAATTGGAATATTAGGATCAACGGGCTCAGTGGGCAGCCAGACATTAGAAATAATAGATGAATATAAAAATGAATTTGAATTAGTCTTTATTTCTGGACATTCTAATATTGAAAAATTAAATAGTCAAATCAATAAGTATAGTCCAAAGTATGCTTGTGTTTCTAATAATGATATTTTAGATCAAGTAAATAATCAAATCAATTTTAATAAATTATATAAGGGCAATCAAGGTTTAATAGATTTATGTGATATTGAAGTTGATTTAGTTGTAAATGCTATATCAGGTTATAAAGGATTATATCTATCAGTTAAATTATTAGAAAATAATATTAATATTGCCTTATCTAATAAGGAAAGTATAGTACAGGCAGGTTCTATATTAACTAAGATGGCTAAAGATAGAAATTTAAATATCTTCCCAGTTGATAGTGAACATAGCGCTTTATGGCAATGTATTATAGGTGAAAATCAAGATTCTATAGATAAGTTAATACTTACTGGATCTGGAGGACCTTTTAGAGAGCTAGATAAAAATAAATTTTATGCTGTAACTAAAGACCAAGCATTAAAACATCCTAATTGGAGCATGGGTAATAAAATTAC
>CAYVTK010000080.1:0-3235 GCA_964454465.1 uncultured bacterium
CTTCAAAAACTTCATTTATACAGAAACTTGAATCAAAATATCTAAAGAAATATTATCTTATTTATATAAAAGTAAACAATTAAATAAAGTTTTGATTTTTAATGATAAAAATTCAAAAATAGAAGCAGAGTTTTCATTTTTAGACTCCTATGTGCCTGATGATAATGGTGAAACTCTTGTATATGTTTGTAAAAACTATCTTTGCAACTTGCCAACTTCGAATATAAAAGAAATGCTTTCTTTTTTAAAAAGGTAGATAGTAAGCATATTGATTATGATTAAATCCTTTGAGATAATATATATTTTTTATTTTTCTATTCTGTATTCTAATATAATATTGGTTCCAGAAGATTATTCAACTATTCAATTAGCTATTAATAATGCTAATAATACTGACACTGTTTTAGTTAATTCAGGAATATATGTAGAAAATATCACTATAGATAATCTTTCTATATCACTTCTTTCTTCTTATGGCCCCTCTAATACAATAATCGATGGAAATTATAATGGTTCAGTCATTAATGTTAATTCCCAAGAAGATAGTGTCTTAATTAAAGGATTTACTATTAAAAATGGAATAGGGGAATTATTAGATGCAGGTAGTAGATTCGGAGGTGGTATTATTTCTCATAATACAGTTCTAATATTAGATTCCTTAATAATAGAAAATAATGAATCTTTTGCTGGTGGAGGAATTTGTTTTTATGCAATGGATTTTACGCCAACTCATTCTATATTAAAAAATAGCATAATTCAAAATAATATAGCATCAGAAGGAGGAGGTGTGTTTTGTATTAATCAATCATTAAATATTCTACAATCAACAATTAATAATAATGGAATGACTCCATATGGAAGTGGAGGTGGAATTCAAGCTCTTGTATCAGATATAAATATAATTGGTTCTGATATTAATAATAACCATAGTCGCTTTGGTGGTGGAATATATATAGGGAATAGTGATGCTGAAATAGAAACTTCAATTATATCAAATAATTTATCAGATTCAAAAGGTGGAGGAATATGGGTTGGGAGTGATTCTCAACTGAGCATTTTTGAAACATTGATTTCAGATAATATGGCAGATGGTTTTGGTGGAGGTATATTTATTTCATTATCATGGATTGCAATTAATAAATCAACTATTGTATCTAATATTATCTCACCTACAGTTTTAGGTGCAGGAATATATGCAGATGGAGGTGGCACTTTAATTCAGAATTCAATAGTATACTTTAATCGTAGAGAAGAAGATGAGTCTATTAATCATAATATAAATGGATATTCATCGAATTATTTAATTGAATACGATGTAGAATACTCTGATATTGAAGGTAGTGAGAATTGGATTCCTAATGGTTTTGGAGTGATTTCTATTAATCCAGAATTTGAAGAAGATTCATATTTTTTATCTGATGTATCTCCATGTATTGATGCAGGAAGTCCAAATTATACAGATCCAGATGGTACAATATTTGATATGGGAGCATATTATTATCATCAGAATTCATGTGGAATTACGGGAGATTTAAATGAGAATAATACTGTTGATGTAATTGATATTATTATTCTTGTTAATACTATTTTGAATATTGAGAGTATATATAATTTATGTTATGATATTAATGATGATAATTTTGTAGATATACTTGATGTAGTCAGTATTATTCAAATTATTTTTTAGCAAAAAGATTAATTAAATTAGTTTCTTTTAGAGAAGGATCTTTTGTTACTTTAATTTCATATCCTAAGTTAGTTAATTTATCATTTATATAATCAAATCTTCCATTAATATTATTTACTTCAATTACAATTTGTTTAATAATACTCCAATGCTTATTACTAATCCCATTAATTACATTTAATTCATTGCCTTCACAATCAATTTTCAACAAGTCAATTTTAGATATAGAAGCTTCTTCTATTACTTGAGATAATGTTTTGATTACACATTTACTCTTTATAGGGTTTTTTATTAATTTTTGTGCTATATAAGGATAAAAAAAAGCAGGTATTAATCGTGCCCACCACCAATTTTTAGGAGCATGCATAAGACTTCCTTTTAAAGCAGTAATTAAATCCTCCTTTGATTCAGCTATTTCATTTGTTGAACTAGATAAGGCAGGACTATTAGGAAAATAATTAAATTCTTCTTCTCCATTTCTATCTGAAACTCCATAATTATAGGCCTTGAAATTTTGATTTTTACTTAATTTTAAATTTTCTTTTAATATTTCATAAATATCTTTTATAGGTTCAAAAGCAAGAATATTAATATTTTTATATCTTCTAGATAATTCTAGCCCAAAAATTCCAATATTTGCTCCAATATCGATTATTGTACCATTTTCTTTTATTTCTATAAAATCATCGAAGTATCCATCTATATGTTCCTGTAACATTTGAGCTTCTCTCCAATTAATACAATAAATCTCTCTTTTATTTGATAGTCTAGTTTTATTCATGCTTAATATATAAATCTGTAATCGTTTTATTTAATATTTCATCTGAATTTGCAAAAGTTTCACTAAAAGTAGGGTGGGGATGAATTGTAGATGCAATATCATCAATTGTAGCCTTTGTTTGCATTGCAAGTGCAGCTTCACTAATTAATTCACCAGCATTATTCCCAACAATACCAACCCCTAATATCCTAGAGTTATCTTCTGATGATAAAATTTTTGTTTTACCAGCTTCGCTACCTGTTGAAATTGCTCTTCCGCTTGCGACCCAAGGGAAAACAGCTTTATTATACTTAATGTTTTGGGTTTTCAATTCATTTTCAGTATTACCTATCCATGCAATTTCAGGATTTGTATAAATTACTGAAGGAATTCCAATTGGATCAAAATTTGATTGTAGGCCAGCTATATTTTCTGCTGCTACTTTTGCTTCATGTGTAGCTTTATGAGCTAACATTGGATCCCCTGTTACATCCCCTATAGCATAGATATTAGGAATAATAGTCCTTCTTTTTTTATTTACAGGGATAAAACCTTTTTTATCTAATTTTATACCAGCTTTTTCTAAATTTAGAGAATGAGTATTAGGAGCTCTGCCTATGGATAGTAAAACGATATCGTATGCATCTTTATATAATTTTTCATCTTTTTTAAATGTTGCAATAATTTTATTTGAATTAGGCTCTAAATTTTTAATTTGAGTAGATAAATGAATATCTTCAAATTTATTTTTTAAAGATTTATATAATGGATTTACAAGGTCTTGATCT
>CAYVTK010000080.1:3245-4872 GCA_964454465.1 uncultured bacterium
AAGTTTGGAAGAAATTCAGCCACAGTTACTTGACTACCAAATGAAGCGTATGCACTACCAAGTTCCAACCCAATATATCCTCCCCCAACAATTAAAAGCCTTTTAGGTATTTCCTGTAAAGATAGAGCCTTAGTTGAATTTATTATTCTAGGATGTTTAATATTTAAGTTTTTTATAATTGATGGAGAAGAGCCTGTTGCAATAATGCAATATGAAAAATTAATAGTAATATTTTTATGCTGTTTATCTTCTATTATTAGTTTGTCAGCTGATAGAAATGTAGCTTTTCCATTAATAATTTTAATTCTTCTTTGCATTGCCAAAGATTTAATTCCACTACTTAGCTTATTTACAACTGAATTTTTCCACATATTGATTTTTTTGAAATCAATAAAAGGTTTTTCAAATATCAACCCTGTATTTTTCACTTCTTGTGTCTCATCTATGATCTTTGATAAGTGAAGATAGGCTTTTGATGGAATACATCCTCTATTTAAACATACTCCCCCTAAAGTTGGATTTTTTTCAATCAAAGTAACATTTAGTCCTAAATCTGCAGCACGAAATGCAGCCGTGTATCCCCCTGGTCCTGATCCAATAACAACTAAGTCAGTTTTTATATGATTTTGATTGTCATTCATCAAGAAATTATAATTTTTCAGGGGATTCTATTATTGTAGAAAACATTTTAGTAAATTTTACTGCATCTGCACCATTTATAACTCTATGATCATATGATAAGGATAATGGTAAAATTTTTCTTGCAATAAATTTTTTATCTTTTAAAATGGGCTTTGTATTTATTCTAGAGACTCCCAATATAGCAACTTCAGGAGGGTTTATTATTGGTGTGAAGAAATTTCCTCCAATATTACCTAAACTAGATATGGTAAAACATCCTCCTGATATATCCTCAATAGTTAATTTCTTTTCTCGAGCCTTTTTTATTAATTGATTAAATTCTATTGTAATCATTTTAATAGATTTTTTATCTGTGTTTTTTATTACAGGGACTACTAGACCTTCATCTGTATCTATAGCAAATCCAATATTATAATAATGTTTTTGAATGATAGATTTTTTATCTGTATTTAAAGATGAATTAAAAATTTTAAATTCTTTAAGTATATAAGATACTGTTTTAATAAAAAAGGGGACATAGGAGACCTTTGATATTTCATCCTTATTAACATTCTTTAATAGTTTCACTAATTTGTAAAGATTTGTTATATCAGATTCATCAAACTGCGTGACATGAGGAATAGAATTCCAAGATTGATGAAGTTTTGTCCCTGTCTTTATTTGATTTGAAGTTAATTTAATTTCTTCAACTAATCCCCATTTAGAAAGAGTATTTGATAAATTTATTTCTTTTTTTCTAATATCTGTATTCTTTTTAATATGCTGATATACATCTTCTTCTGTAATCCTTTTTTCTTTAGAATTAATATCTTCAATATTAACATGTGATTCTCGTGCTAATTTTCGTGCTGATGGGGTCGCATGTATTATATTATTATTTGAAATTATTTCTTTCTCTATATTGTTTTCCATCTCAGTTTTCTTATCTTCTTCTATCTCTTCTATATTTTCTGTTTTTGAAATATTGTTTTTATCCTCATCATTA
>CAYVTK010000081.1:0-4864 GCA_964454465.1 uncultured bacterium
ATATTGGTTGATTCCATTTATTGGCATACTCCTTTCTATCGCTGTTATACCTCTTATAAATGCTAGTTTTTGGCACCATCATTATGGAAAAGTTTCAGCATTTTGGGGAGTGTTATTTTTAACTCTTTTTTCTATTTATTTTACGGATTATACATTATTCTATATTTTAGAAGTTTATTTAAGAGAATTTATACCATTTATTATGCTCCTATTAGCTCTCTTTACTATATCAGGAGGAATTTTAATTACGGGGAATTTAAATGGCTCTCCAAAATTAAATACATCACTTCTTTTAATAGGGACATCTTTAGCCTCAATTATGGGAACTACGGGTGCTTCTATGTTATTAATTAGACCCTTGATTCGAGCAAATGCATGGAGAAAAAACAAGGTCCATTTAATAGTATTCTTTATATTCTTAGTTTCTAATATAGGAGGCTCATTAACCCCAATTGGAGATCCTCCTTTATTTTTAGGTTTTTTAAAAGGTGTAGATTTTACTTGGACTCTTATCTACATGTATAAACCTATGTTATTTGTCTCAGCCTTTGTATTTGTTATATTTTATTTTGTAGATACCTACTTTTATAAAAAGGAAAGAGAATTAGCCCCAAAATCAGATGAGCTTTCAGTTAAAATTGAAGGTAAAATTAATTTCATTTTAATTTTAATTGTAATAGTTGCAGTTATTATTAGTGGCTTAGAGTCTTTCCAAGGGGCAATATTATCTTATCATGGAACTGCAATGATGACACTTGGAACTTTTATACAATTAATAATTTTATTATCAGTTACTATTATTTCATTAAAAATTACTCCTGATAAGGTTAGAAAAGGAAATGCTTTTACGTGGGAGCCTATTAAGGAAGTTGCAAAATTATTTGCAACAATTTTTATAACAATGATTCCTGCTATTGAAATGCTTAAAGGTGTAACAAAACAGATAGGCCCTATGAGTTGGATGAAAGAAATAATTATTGATGAGAATGGCTCTAATATTGATACTATGTATTTTTGGCTTACGGGTATATTGTCAAGTTTCCTAGATAATGCTCCTACATATGTTGTTTTCTTTACAGCAGCATTAGGTGAACATAATGTTGATTGGCTTATGAATACAGGCAATACGTTACTGGCAATATCATGCGGAGCTGTTTTTATGGGGGCTATGACTTATATTGGAAATGCTCCCAATTTTATGGTTAAATCTATTTCAGAAGAAAATAAAATAAAAATGCCTAGTTTCTTTGGCTATATGGGTTGGTCAATTTTAATATTATTCCCTATTTTTATATTAACTAGCTTAATATTCTTTTAATTGCTTATGAAAATTAATTGGAAAAAATTAACTGAATTAATAGCTGGAAATAAGAAAATATTATTATCTACTCATATAAACCCAGATGCTGATGGACTTGGTTCTCAAGTTGCCATATATCACCATCTAAAAAAAATAAATAAAGATTGTAGAATAATTAATATATCTAATATGATGGATAAATATGAGTTTTTAAATAAAAATAATATTATCGAACAATATTCTCCTGACAGTCATAATTCCTGGATTCAAGAATGTGATTTAGCTATTATTTTTGATATTGGTGACCATAGTAGACTAGGAGAAATATCTAATCTTATTAAACAACATGATATTTATTGTGTTTCTATAGATCATCATCCTTCAGATGGGAGCTATTTTGATTATCAATTCTTAGATATAAAATCTCCTGCTACAGGATTTATGGTTTGGGAGTATTTCAAGTATCAGAAAATAGATATTTCATATGATATGGCTGAATCTTTATATGCAGCATTAATTACAGATACGGGATCTTTTAGATATAACTCCACAATATCTGAATGCCACACGATGGCTAAGGAATTGTTAGATTTAGGTATTAAGCCATACAACGTTTATGCTGAAATATATGAGCAAAGGAGTTTATCCCAAATTAAATTATTTGGCAAAGCTATAGAAAGCCTAAAAATAGTTGATGAATTTGGATGTATCAAAATTTCACTTTCAATGTTAAAAGAATGTGATGCAACTTTAGATGATATTGATGGTTTTACAGATTTTGTAAGATCGATTAAGGGAGTAGAAGTTGCATTTATGATATCTGAAATTACCGAAAACAAATTTAGAATCAATTTTAGATCTCGAGGAAAATATATAATTAATGATATTGCCGCACATTTTAATGGAGGTGGACACAAATTAGCTGCTGGTGCAACAGTAGAAAATTCAACTTTTATAGAAATTGAGAACACTATATTGAATAAATTAAATGATAAGAAGGGTGCTTTATGTCAATAAAATCTGATAAATGGATAAGAAAAATGTCCCTAAAGGAAGAAATGATTTCTCCATTTGTTGATAATCAAATAAGGAAAGGTACAATATCTTATGGTCTTTCTTCCTATGGTTATGATATTCGAGTTTCTGATGAGTATAAAGTTTTTACAAATGTTAATAATAGCGTAGTTGATCCAAAAAAGTTTGATGAAAAATCTTTTATAGATTATAAAGGAGATATTTGTATTGTTCCTCCTAATAGCTTTGCATTAGCAAGAAGTATTGAATATTTTAAAATACCCAGAAATGTATTAACTGTATGTCTAGGGAAATCTACATATGCCAGATGTGGCATTATTGTCAATGTTACTCCTTTTGAACCAGAGTGGGAAGGTCATGTAACATTAGAAATTTCAAATACAACCCCATTACCTGCAAAAATTTATTCAAATGAAGGTTTATGCCAGGTACTATTTTTTGAATCAGATGAAGTATGTGAAAAGTCATATAAGGATAAAAAAGGTAAATATCAAAATCAAAGAGGGATAACCTTAGCGAAACATAAATGAAGATAACGATAGCAAAAGATGCAGGATATTGTTTTGGTGTTAGAGATGCTGTTAATCTAGCATATGATACAGCCGATGAACATGGTGAAGTTTATATGTTAGGGGATATCGTTCATAATGAAAATGTAATAAATGATTTAGATAAAGCTGGTGCAAAAGTAGTTCATAGTATTGATGATGTTCCAATTGATAAACCTCTACTTTTAAGAGCGCATGGAAGCAAGAGAGATGTATGGAAATCGGCTAAAGAAAAAGGAATGAAGCTTGTGGATGCAACATGTCCTCTTGTGCATGAAATACATAGAGAGGTAAAAAAACTATCTGAAGAAGGTAGACAAATATTTGTTATAGGAGATCATGGGCATGACGAGGTTGTAGCAATAGCAGATCAGGTTCCAGATAGTATAGTATTGGCAAATTTAAACGAAGCTAAAGCTTTAAAAAAATTTAAGAAAGCAGGTGTTGTTAGTCAATCAACGCAGACTATTGAAAATGTGCAGGAAATAATCAATATTTTAATGGAAAAAGTTTTTGATTTACATTTTGTTAATACAATATGTTATCCTACTAAAAGGAATCAGGAACAAATTAAAGAATTAGCAAGAGAATCTGATATTATGATTATTATTGGTTCCTTTACAAGCGCTAATTCAAAACGACTTACTTCATTGTCAAAAACTCTAAATAAGAATACATATCAAGTTACTATATCAAAAGATATAGATCCAAAATGGTTCGATAATTGCAAGTCAGTTGGAATAAGTGCAGGTGCTTCTACACCAGACTATTTAATTAAAGAAGTTAAAGACAGGATAATGTCTTTTTAAAGGAGATAAAGATGGAAAAAGGTACATTTAAAATAAAGGTTGGTTTAGCTGAAATGCTTAAAGGTGGTGTCATTATGGATGTGACTAATGTTGAACAGGCAGTAATAGCAGAAAAGGCTGGAGCTGTTGCAGTTATGGCGCTAGAAAAAATTCCTGCAGACATCAGAAAGGATGGAGGAATATCTCGCATGTCTAATCCCGAAATGATATGCAATATAAGGGATAAAGTTTCTATCCCCGTGATGGCAAAGTGTAGAATAGGACATTTTGCTGAAGCTCAAATACTTGAGGCATTAGAAATTGATTTTATAGATGAAAGCGAGGTTCTTACTCCTGCTGATAACAGCTATCATGTTGATAAACATAAATTTAAAGTCCCCTTTGTATGTGGTGCTAGAAATTTAGGTGAGGCGCTACGCCGAATTAATGAAGGTGCTGCAATGATTAGAACAAAGGGTGAGGCTGGATCTGGAAACATAGTTGAAGCTGTTAAACATATGAGAGCTATTATAAGTGAAATTAATTCTTTGTCAAATATGAGTGATAGTGAAATGACAGACTTTTCTAATGATAATAATGCCCCTATTGAACTATTAAAAGAAACTAAGAACTTAGGAAAATTGCCTGTTCCTAATTTTAGTGCAGGAGGCATCGCTACACCTGCAGATGCATCCCTAATGATGCAACTTGGAGCAGAATCATTATTCGTAGGATCTGGTATATTTAAATCTGAGGATCCAGAAGCTAGAGCAAAGGCTATTGTTGAAGCAACTACATTTTATGATAATCCTAAAAAATTATTTGAGATTTCATCAGGTTTGAAAGATGCAATGGAAGGGTTGGATATAGCTGATATTCTGGAAAAAGATTTACTTCAAAATAGAGGATGGTAATTGAAGGTAGGTATTTTAGCTATCCAAGGTGATTTTTCCTTACATAAAGAATCTCTTGATAAATTAGACACTGAATCTATCTATGTTAGAAGTAGCGATGATTTAAAAAAATGTGATTCTTTAATATTGCCTGGAGGAGAATCTACAACAATGTCCTTACTTCTTTCTAGGTATAAACTTAATACCTCTATTTATGATTTTTCTACAGATCATACAATATTTGGTGTTTGTGCTGGATCAATTTTAATGTCAAAAAAATCATATGATTTACGTGTTGAA
>CAYVTK010000082.1:0-4846 GCA_964454465.1 uncultured bacterium
AAATCTCTATGACAAAAGAGATTTTACATCTAAAGAACAAACATTAGATAAAATTATTAATATGACGCATAATAATTTATCAGATACTACTCAATTGATTATATGGCCTGAGTCAGCAATGCCTTTTCATAGGATGCAAAATAGAAAAGATAGAGAATATGTAATTACTAGTTTATTTCAAAGGGCTGATAGTTATTTATTATCTGGTAATATTTTATATGAAGGAATAGATATTTATATTTCTTCTGTATTGCTTAGTAATAATGGAGTTGAAAGTGTCTATCATAAACGTCAGCTTGTACCTATAGCAGAACATGTACCTTTTTCCGAAAATTTTGATTATCTGAAAAATATTAATATAGGACAAACTAACTTTTCTAAGGGAAAAGAAGATCATGTTTTTGATGTTGCAGGCTATAGGTTCTCCGCATTGATATGTTTTGAATCAACTTTTCCAGAAATTAATAGAAGACATGCAAACCAAGGTATTGATGCTATTATATATCTTGTTAATGATGGTTGGTATACAACACTTCCAGAACCAGGACAACATGCAAAACAATCTGTGTTTAGAGCTATAGAAAATAGATTACCTGTTATTAGATGTACAAATACAGGAATATCTATGTTTATTAGTCCTAGTGGAAAAATAGAAAATTATATAGAATTAAATAAATCTGGAACAATGGAGGTTAAAATTAATAAAAATAAATATGGTAAGACATTCTATACTCGTTTTGGTAATGTTTTTAGTTTGTTTTTATTAGTTGTAGTGCTAATTTTATTAATTAAGTCAACTCTTTATGAAAAAAAATAGATTAATATTTATTCTTTATTTTATCCTAATTCTTAGTACTCAAGCATATGGTTCTCAGGCATGGAAATCTATGATCCTTCCTGGATGGGGAGAAAATAGTTTAGGATATAAAGAAAAGGGAAGACTATTTTTATTATCTGAATATATTATGTGGTCAACTTTTATATTTGCAGATGGTCAATATGATTCCTATCGCAGTGATTATAAATCTTATGCGGAACATTATGCTAATGTTAACTGGGATGGTAAAAATAATTTATTTGCTGCACATGTTGGAAATTATAGAAGTCTGTATTTATATAATCTCCATACTCTTCAAGATTTTATACCTGCAAATTATACAGATTCAAATGATGCCGATGATACGGATCCATCACATGAATATTATTGGAATTGGGAAAATGGTGATGAACAACGTTTTAAATATGATCGTTGGAGAAATAAAAGTGAGAACTATGATAAAGCTAAGGGGTTTATAGCTGCAGGGATTATTATTAATAGGATTATTTCTGTTTTAGATGTTTTAATACTTGAAAGAAAAAATATTTTAACCTCAGAAATCACATATGATTATAATCATACAGCGAGTCTTAAAATACACTACAATTTTTAAATTCTTTAAACTCTTCTTGTAAATAAATACTTCTTGATTTTTTTATCCATCTATAGTGACTTCTGGAAGAATATAGAGATCGTGCTGCTCAAGTTTTATTGGTTTCTGCCCTGCATTATAAGTATCATAAAGAAATACTAAAGCACATATTGTTAATGCAACTATACAGATTTTTATAATAGTTAATTTCATTTCGTTCATTTTTTTTATGTTTTCAGATCATCCGTTGCAAGGCTAAAAATTATGATATCTAATTAAGTTTAAATATAAGTTGATGGTGATTAAATAATCATATCTCTTTATAAAAAACTATACTATCTTACATTATTTTTAAGATAATGTCAAGTAGTGTCACTTAAAAATATCAATTATCACCTTTATTCTCTAATAAAATATATAAAGTTGAGAAGCAAAAGCCACTCCAACCTTGACGCATTTCAATAACTTTCCAACCTTTTTCAGCATATCTATTTAGTTGCTCATTTGCTTTCTCTTCTAAACCTTTTAATCTAAATATTTGACTAACTGTAATAAGCTTATATCTTTTCATAGCTCTCCTTTGATTATTTGGACACCTGAATTTACACAAAAATTTTAAAAAATAATATTAGAATGGGTGTGGGGGTTATGGGCAGGTTTGATTTCCATATGATAAAACATTTCCTTCAAAAAAGTATTCATCAAAACAAAATGGATAAGGAGGACATAAGCTATTACCTCCAATATATATTAAGGAATTGGTATTATCATAAAATAGACTTGAAATGGTGCATATTTCTACGGGTATTTGTCCAGAAAACTTATTATTAGATAATGCCAACACTCTTAAATTTTTTAAATTTGATATATTAGATGATATTTCTCCAGTAAGTTCGTTTTGAGATAATTCTAAATGAGTTAGATTTTCCAGATTCCATATTTCTTCAGGGATTTCTCCATTAAGACTATTAGTATATAGACTTAACTCAATAAGATTTGTTAAATTACCTATTTCAGATGGTATTTCACCTGATAAATAATTATCTTTTAATATTAATTTAGTTAAATTTATCAAATCACCAATTTCTGGTGGAATCTGTCCTACAAGATTTTCACCAGCAGATATATTAATTTCAGTAAGGTTAATCATTTGTCCTATTTCTGGTGGTATTGATGATTGTAATTCAATATTTGTTAAGTTAAGAGAGGTTAAATCTTTATTAAAACATTGGTTCCATAAAAGAATTTCATTTTCAGAACATAAGCAACTTCCATCATCTACAGTAGCATCTTCATCAAAATTATTTGCAGATTCACTTGTACATCCTTCAACTTCAGATGACTCATCACCACCACTATCACAACTTAGCACAAACAAACATAATATGTATAATAGGTGTTTCATTTAATTAAATGGGTTAGGGTAATTATATGACAAGCTATATGATGTAGGTTGAAATGGTGATTCATCGTTTCTTTCATCAGGTTGACCTTCTTCTAAGACTTCCATAGAATATTTATATAATTGCAAGCCTCCTGTGATTTCATTCTCAGGAGGAATAAAAGTAAAATATTCGCTACCACCAGTATAAGAATCTGTCCATTCCTGAATGATTGTTCCATCAAGAAGCTCAATTACAAATCTAATTGTACTTGCATCGGCAACTGAAAAATCAATGCGTGTAGTTGGACGAAACAATGGCTCTTCAATATTTCCAAACATATTGTATTGCATATAAATAGATACTCCTTCTATTGGGGAACCGTCCTTATCTTGAACATTAAAAATAATATTAAAGTTACCTGTAGATTCTATACGTGAGATTGTAGTTTCATTTTCTGATGATAATGTAATATTAAATATATTTACTTTATCTTCAAGAATAAAATTTGGTTCATATATGAATGCAGAAAATTCACCTTCTTTTTTAAAAAGGATTCGAAATGTTCCATCTGTATAGTCATTTAGCTGAAAAGTCTCATCTGAATCAGGAGAAGAAGATGTTTTCATCATTACGACATCAGTATGATTAAATAAAGTTGGGAAAGATGATTTATTATTATATTCAAAAGACCCATTATCAGATGTTTCTCCTATTGGTAGCAGCTGATTATCATCTACAGCTCCACCTATAAATAGCATATAATATTCTTTATAAAAAATAGCATCATCGCCACCACTATCACAACTCAGCACAAACAAACATAATATGTATAATAGGTGTTTCATTTTATTTTGACAATTTTTTAATTTTTTTCAAAAATTCATAAATATCGTGATTCTTTGCTTCAATTATTATAGTATTCCCATTAAACTTCAAATAAAGAGTGTTAGCAATCTCTTCTAATTTTTTAAGATATTTAAAACGAAATATTGAAGGCACAAGTTCTCTTTTATCTATATAAAATTTAATTTTATCTTTTTTCTTCCCTATACATTTATAACCTAATTGCTGAATTAAAATATTTGAAATCATAGAAACATTTCTAATATCATTAAAAATAATTTTAGCTACTCGTTTAGTATAAAGAAATGTAGCTATAAGTAAACAAACAGCAGCCATTGCTGAAAAAAAAATTTCCCACCAATTTACTACTCCTGTACTTTTAAAATAAGGGGCAGTATATTCATAATTATCATATATCATGCCTCTAATAAATGCTATTGATTCTGGAGCAAGAGAAAAAATTAATTCATAGCCAATAAACATTATAAAAAAATTTCTTAAAAAATGTTTTTTATTTATTGGCTGTTTAATAATATCCTTAATACTAACTTGAAAATCTCCCATAGATTCATTATTAGAAATATCTTCTACAGAAACATTTGGAATTTTATATAAAGTATGTTTATCATCAATGTTTTTTAAATCAACCTCACTGATTCTCTCAGGAGAAATATCTAGTTTACTTTTAACAGATTGATAAACAACCTCTGTCATGCAAATTCCATCTGGGCTTGCCATAGGCTCAATTCTAGCAGCAATATTAACACCTTCACCCAATATATTGTCTCCAATAACAGCTACATCTCCTAAATGAATACCTATTCTTATATGAAATTTTAACTTTTCTTCTTTTTTATTATATTCTTTAATTGAAGCTTGCATACCTATTGCACATTCAACCGCTTCAACTGAAGAAGAAAATTCAATTAGGTAACCATCTCCTGTAGTAGTTATAATATTCCCTTTATGCTTTGATACAAGAGGCTTAATTAATGATTCTTGATTATCTAATATTGACAGGGCTGTAGATTCATCGTTTCCACAAATTTTGCTATACCCAACAATATCTGTAAACATAATAGCAGCAAGTTTTCTTTCTATTGTTTGTCCCATTAGGTTTTATTTTTTAGTTTATCTTTGATTTGTATTATAGATTTCATAATCATCTATTAATTATCTAATATCAAATTTAAGAGTTCAATGATATCC
>CAYVTK010000083.1:0-4795 GCA_964454465.1 uncultured bacterium
GAGTATATGGAGAAATTCTTTTTAATCATGAGGGTGAATTTTTAGATGTTTTATCTCAATCTAAAGAAAAAACATTAGAACTAAGACCTTTTATTCAAATGATATTCCAAGACCCTTATTCCTCTCTTAATCCTAGAATGCTTGTTAAAGATATTATAAAAGAACCTTTAGATATTCATACAGAAATGTCAAAAAAAGAAAAAGAAGAAAAGATTTTTTGGTTGCTTAATAAAGTTGGATTATCTAAGGATCAGGCAACTCGCTATCCCCATGAATTTTCAGGTGGACAGAGACAACGTATTGGTATTGCTCGATCATTAGCGACAGAGCCTAAAATTATTATAGCAGATGAACCTGTATCAGCTTTAGATGTATCTATTCAGGCCCAAGTTATAAATTTAATGATGGATCTACAGGAAGAATTTGATTTAACAATTCTATTTATTGCTCATGATTTATCGGTTGTAAAACATATATCAGAAGAAGTTGCTGTAATGTATCTTGGTGAACTTGTAGAATTTAATACAATAGACTCCATATTTAGTAATCCTCAACATTCCTATACTAAAAGTTTATTGAATGCTATACCTATTCCAAATCCATCTGGAAGGGAAGAAAGAAAACAAAAACGTAAAAAATTAATCTAAGTATATTAGTGCAAAAAAAAATTATAAAATATTTAATATCTTATATTTCTATTCTTTTATTTTTTTCTTGTGCTGCTATTAATAAACCTAGAGGAGGACCTGTAGATAAAACCCCTCCAGTATTATTAATGGATCAAATTATACCCTCAGATAATATTAATATTAAAAAAAATCAGATGATAAAATTATTTTTTAATGAAAGAATTCATCCTAGTACAACCTTAGGTTCAATAAATATAGAACCTGAGATAGATGCAATTATAAAAGTTTCTAATAATATCATTTCTATAAAACCTAAGAAGGAATGGCCTAATCAATTTAGAATTTTCCTATCAAGAAAAATTACAGATTATTTTAATAACTATTTAACCCTTCCAATAGATTTATTATTTAGCAGAACTGATACAATATATAATCAAAAGATAGAGGGAGTTTTATTTAATATAGATACTACAAAAGTATATGAAGTTGGATTAGTAGATAGTAATGGTTTTGTTTTTTCGAAAACAGAATCAGATATTAATGGTAAATATAAATTTTCTGGATTAAAAGATGATTCTTTTGATATTATTGTATCTGTTGAAAATAAAATTTCAGATGACATTTTATCTGATATTAGAAATAAAAGATATGGAGTCTCAAATAGAGATATAAGTGCTAGTAATAATCCTATTTTTATATCAGATCCTATCTATAGGGCAAAAATCAATAATGTAGTTCTAATAAATAATCAATATGGAAAAATTAATTTAAATGATAATACAGTTTTTGATATAATCTTTAATAATGATGATATGAGAAAAATTATAGGTGAAAATAAAAATTATTTATATTATGATTATGATTTTAACGATTCATTATTACTTAATATATCAACTGCCAACCATATTGAGAATTATATACTAAGTAGTAGTGTTCTGCTCTCAAATAATATGCTGGATACAATCCCTCCATTAATTGATACATACTATATTAAAGGGGATAGCTTATTATTAAAATTTACTGAACCAATATTAACTAATAAGGATTCAGAACTTTTCTATTATAT
Source organism: uncultured bacterium (assembly GCA_964454465.1). Lineage (GTDB taxonomy): Bacteria > Fidelibacterota > Marinisomatia > SCGC-AAA003-L08 > D37C17. The sequence goes on from CAYVTK010000083.1 coordinate 1,696, forward strand.
TAATAAGGACTCAAATAATGTGGCTATTGAGTATGATTATTTGAATCCTATATTACTTTATTTAAATAATGAAGATAAACCTGAAATAGTTAATATTAATTGTAATGCAATTACTGATTTAATGTTTAATCCTCTATGTGACTCTTTATTTTTTATTAGTGATATATCAAATAATGATGAGGATGATGTTTATTATGGCCAGATTAATGGAGATATAATTTATAATGGAGAGCAAAATCTTATTATAGAGGTAAAAAACTTAGATACGCAGAAAAATATTAAACAAAAAGTTATTAATAATAAATTTATTTTTGATAAGTTGATGCAAGGGTATTATAGAGTTTTTGTTTATGAAGATATTAATCCTATTGGAGAATCATATTTTTCAGGTACATTAGAGCCCATTAAATATTCAGCAAAATTTTCTATATATCATAAAGATGTATATGTAAGAGGAAATTGGTCTAATAGCATTATTCTTGAACTTAAATAGGAGTTATTAATTTAATGAATAAAAAAATTATTATTTTATCGGGTGGTTTTGATCCTATTCATAAGGGCCATATTAGAATGTTTAAAAGTGCTAAAAATTTAGGTAATGTTATAGTAGGATTAAATTCTGATGAATGGCTAATAAGAAAAAAAAATAAATTCTTTATGCCATTTTCTGAGAGAAAAGAAATATTAGAATCTATTAAGTATATCAATTCTGTTATTAGTTTTAATGATGCTGATGATACAGCTTGTGATTTGATTTCTAATATATATAAAGAATTTGGATCTAGCCATCATATTTATTTTGCTAATGGTGGTGATAGAACAAATAATACAACTCCAGAGGTTGATTATTGTAATAAAAATAATATTGAAATGCTATGGGGAATTGGTGGTGAAAAAATACAATCATCATCAGATTTGTTGAAAATTTGGAAAGAATAAATATCTTAAATTATCTTGTGATTATATGCTTAATTTCCATAATATATTACTCTGTTTTTAGAAGTTAAATATTTATTCCGGCATAGCTCAGTTGGTTAGAGCAATGGACTGTTAATCCATGTGTCCCTGGTTCGAGTCCAGGTGCCGGAGCAACAAGAAAACCCTCGTAATGAGGGTTTTTTATTTACAAAATTATATCATCTGACATCATTTTTGGGGAAGGTTATTATTAATATTATTATTGATATAAATAATAGGTTGTTATTATTATAGTTTTTATGCTATTTTTACTCCCCAACTCTTAAGAAAAGGTTTAGAACAATGAAAGATTATAAAACAGAAAATATAGTCAATTGTGCACTTGCAGGTCATGCTTCATCAGGTAAAACAACAATTGCAGAATCATTATCATTTTGTGCAGGATCTATGCAAAAATGTGGTAGCGTAGATGCTGGTACAAGTATATCCGATTATAGAAAACAAGAAGTTAATAGTAAACATTCAATTGGTATGTCCTTATTGAATTTTACATATTTAGATAAAAAAATAAATTTAATAGATACCCCTGGATATATTGACTTTATTGGAGAGATGAAAGCAGGTTTAGGTGTATCAGAAATTGCAGGAATTGTTGTTAATGCATCAGAAGGTATTGAAGTTGGAACAGAGCTTGCATGGGAATATGCAACAAATAATAAGCAAGCTAAAATGTTTATTATAAATATGCTAGATAAATCTCAATCAAACTATGAGCAAGTATTAAGCTCCCTTAAAGAGAGATTTGGGAGGCAAATATTTCCATTAATGATGCCTGTTAATGAAGGCGAAAGTTTTAATCAAATAGCAGATGTATTAAAGAAAAAAATATTAGATTTTTCTACTGATGGATCAGGAAAATTCTCTGAAAAAGATTGTGATGGAAGTTTTAAAGATGATATCGATAATTCTTATCAAGAATTAATTGAACTAGTTGCAGAATCGGATGAATCTTTATTAGAGAAATTTTTTGAAAATGGAGAACTTAGTGATGAAGAAATGAAAGCGGGATTAAAAAAGGCAATTACTGATAATGCTTTAGTTCCTGTTTTTTGCTGTAGTGCAAAAAATAATATTGGATCAAAAAGAATGGTTGAAATTTTTTCTAAATATATAACAAGTGCAACTGATAGATTCGAATATAAAGCTAAAGATTCTTCAGGAGGAGAAATTTCTGTAAAACCAACAGATTCAGATTTAAATATGTATGTTTTTAAAACATTAAGTGAAGAACATGTTGGAGAACTAACTTTTTTTAAAGTTGTATCGGGAAAATTATTCCCTAATATTGACATTATGAATACATCTAGAAATTCCAATGAAAAATTTAAACAGCTTTATTTTTTAAATGGTAGAAATAGAACGGATGCATCAGAAATAATTGCAGGAGATATTGGAGCAGTTTTGAAATTAAAGGATACACATGCAGGAAATACATTATCTAAAAGCAAAAATTCATTAGTTTTTAATTCAATTAATTATCCCTCTCCTAATATGAGTTTTGCAGTTGAGCCGGAATCTAGAGGTGATGAGGACAAAATGGCTGCAGGCTTATCTACTATGCATGAAGAAGACCCCTCGTTTATTTATAAGTTTGATCCGGAATTAAAACAAACTATTGTTTCAGGTCAAGGAGAATTACATATTGATTTAATTTTGGAAAGAATTAAAGATAGATTTGGAGTTTCGTTACTTAAAAATACACCAAAAGTTCCATACAGGGAAACTATTACATCTAATTCAGATGCAAAATACAGACATAAAAAGCAATCAGGAGGATCAGGCCAATTTGCGGAAGTTTGGCTTCGTATAGAACCTGGAGATAGAGGTAGTGGTATAGATTTTAAGCAGTCCTTAGTAGGTCAAAACGTTGATAGAGGTTTTGTGCCTTCTGTAGAAAAAGGAATTAATGCACTATGTTTAGATGGTATTATTGCAGGCTGTAAGGTTGTTGATATTAAAATAGATTTTTATGATGGTAAAATGCATCCTGTTGATTCAAATGATATGGCTTTTCAGCTAGCAGGAAAAAATGCCTTTATAGAAGCTTTTAAATCAGCCTCTCCTAAAATATTAGAACCTATATATAAAATTAAGGTTAAAGTTCCTGAAGATTCTATGGGAG
>CAYVTK010000084.1:0-4761 GCA_964454465.1 uncultured bacterium
TTAAGATTTACATTTATAGAGAATAGTGGAATTGCTTTTGGTATTGATACTAGTGATTTTCATTTGTATGTTACAGTATTAACTATTTTAGCCATTTCAATTTTATTCTATCACTACATTAATATAAGGTTTTATAAAAAGCATGAAATGTTATCTTTAACTTTTATTATTGGTGGAGCCATAGGAAATGCTATAGATAGAATTTTAGTTTTAATCCCAAATTCAGGGTATAATGGAGTTGTCGACTTTATTGATTTAGGAATCAATGAACTAAGATGGTATATATTTAATATCGCAGATACATCGATTACTATTGGTGCCATATTATATGTTCTGGCGCAATATAAATACAATAAAAAAAATAATGATATATCAAGAGATATATAATGATATAGGTAGAAATATTAGGTTAGATGTATTTCTTAAAAATTATATAAAAAATATTTCAAGAACTAAAATACAAAAATTAATATCTAATGGATCTGTTAAAGTTGATGAATATGTTGTAAAACCTTCATACCTTCTTAAAGGAAATGAATGTATTACTGTTGATGAAATTATAGCCGATCATGATTCTATAAATATAAAAAAAGAGAATATATCTATCGATATTATTTATGAGGATGATGATTTGATAGTGGTAAATAAGCCCGCAGGTCTTGTTGTACATCCAGGTGCAGGAAATAAAGAAGGTACATTGCTTAATGGATTGCTTTATCATTTTGAAAAATTATCAAATGTTAATCTTTCAAGACCAGGAATAGTGCATCGTTTAGATAAAAATACATCGGGAATTATTCTAGTAGCTAAAACAGATAATGTGCATTATTTGCTTAGTGAACAATTTATTAATAGAACTATAAAAAAGACATACCGGGCTATTGTATGGGGAGATGCTCCAAAAGATGGAAAAATAGAAGGGTATATAGTAAGAGACCCCAAAAAAAGAACTCAATTTAAAATGAATAATCTAAAAGGTAGATTCTCTTTGACATCATATAAAAAGATAAGTAATAAATCTCCTTTTTCATACTTGGAGGTTTATCCTTTAACAGGTAGGACCCATCAAATACGAGTTCATCTTAATAGTATAGGCCATCCTATTATATTGGATGATATGTATAGAGGAGGGACTAAAATATTTAAAAGCTACCACCCTAAATATATCCCTCTGATTAATAAAGTTATTAATCAGATTAATCGTTTTGCATTACATGCATATGAAATTGAATTTTTGCATCCCAGTTCTAAAGAAAAAATAAAATTTAAGGCAGAAATACCAGAAGATATGTATAATGTTTTAAATATAATATCATGAATAAAAAAGAAATTAATGAATTTATTCTCTATATAGAGAAAGAACGTAAATTTTCTAAGAATACTATAAGAAGTTATAGAAAAGATTTGATTCAGTTTGATGAATTTTTATGCAAATATGATCCTTCATTAAATTTTTTAAATATTGATAAAACTGCAATACAGTTTTATATACAAAACTGTTCGAAAAAAAGGATGGCAGATAAAACACTATTAAGAAAAGTTTCAACTATTAAATCTTTTTTCAGATATTTAACTCAGGAAAATTTGATTGATCACAATATCTCAAATTTAATTCCTTCTCCAAAAATTGCAAAAAAAATCCCGCATTATTTATCAAAAAACAAGATAAAGGAGCTAATGTCTTTACCTGATTTAAGTACAAAAGAGGGTTTGATGCACAAGTCAATTTTAGAGCTCTTCTACTCAACAGGTTTAAGGATCTCAGAGATGGCTAAAATAAAAAAAAGAAATTTAGATTTAGATAAAAATATTTTAAAAGTTTTTGGTAAAGGAAATAAGGAAAGAATTGTAATTATAGGAAAAATTGCATCAGAATCGTTAAAAAACTATTTGAGAGTTTCTAAAAATAGTGATAATATATATTTATATCCTTCTTCAAATAAGATGAATTCACATGTAAGTGTGAGCTATATATACAAAATGGTAAAGAAATATCTTACAAAGATTACAAACGATGAAAAAATGAGTCCTCATTCTCTTAGGCATTCATTTGCAACCCATCTCTTAGATAATGGTGCAGATATTATGTCAGTGAAAGAGTTATTAGGACATGAAGATTTGTCGTCTACTCAAGTTTATACTCATGTCAGTATAGATAAAATAAAAAAAATTTACAAGCAGTCTCACCCCCATGGAAAATAAGATAATCTCATCAAATAATATAAAAAGTTTATTGCAAATAGATAATTTGTACAAAAATCCTTCAATTGAATTAGTTTCTGAACACATTATTCAAAATGGAGAAGGTCATGTTGGTATGAATGGCGCCTTAATGGTTGATACCGGAATTTTTACAGGAAGATCTCCGCAAGATAAATATTTTGTTGAAGAAAAATCTTCAAAAAATAATTTATGGTGGGGTCCTGTAAATAGAAAAATAGATGTATCTGTGTTTGATATTTTATTTGATAAAATTATTAATTATTATCATTCAAATGAGCATACTAATACATATATTTTTGAAGGTTATGCTGGCTCTGATAGTGATTATGCTTTGCCAGTTAGAGTTATTGCAAAAAAAGCATGGCAATATCATTTTTGCAGGAATATGTTTATTAATAAAATTGATGGAGATGAAAATTTTAGTGCAGGTTTTACTATTATCAATGCCTCAGATGTAATTAATGAAGATTTTAAAAAATATGATATGAGTTCTGAAGTTTTTATAATATTTAATATGGAAAAAAAGATAGCTATTATTGGAGGAACAGAATATGGAGGAGAAATGAAAAAAGGTATTTTTTCAGTCCTTCATTATTTACTTCCATTAAAAGGTGTCTTATCAATGCATTGTTCTGCTAATGTTGATATAAATTTAAAGCATACAGCCTTATTTTTTGGTTTGAGTGGTACTGGAAAGACAACTTTATCAACAGATCCTAACAGACCTCTTATTGGAGATGATGAGCATGGTTGGTCAGATAATGGTATATTTAATTTTGAGGGAGGCTGTTATGCTAAAACAATTAGATTAGATTCTAATGCTGAGCCAGATATTTATAATGCTATTAGATTTGGAGCACTATTAGAGAATGTTGTTTATAATCAAGAAACAAGATTAATAGACTTTGATGATTCCAGTAAAACAGAGAATACAAGAGTCTCATATCCTTTGAATCATATAGAAAATTCTTTAGTTTCTAAAGGTAGAAAAAGTATGGCGGGGCATCCAGATAAAGTAATATTTTTAACATGTGATGCCTATGGAATATTACCTCCTGTAGCAAAACTAGATACACACCAAGCAATGTATCATTTTATCAGTGGATATACTGCAAAAGTAGCTGGAACTGAAAGAGGTATAACAGAGCCTCAAGCAACATTTTCTCCCTGTTTTGGAGGTCCATTTCTAACGTTACATCCACTTAAATATGCAGAACTTCTAAAAGATAAAATTGAAAAGTATAATGTAGAAGTATTCTTAGTTAATACAGGTTGGATTGGAGGTTCTCCATCATCTGGAGCGAATAGAATTAGTATTCAAAATACAAGACAAATGATAACATCAATCTTAAATGGTGACATTAATAATTCAAATTATGAAAAAGAAGATTTCTTTGGATTTAATATTCCAGAAAGTATAGAGGGAATAGATTCTGATATACTAAACCCTATTAATTCATGGGCTAACAAAGAGCAGTATATAAAAGAGGCGAAAAAATTAGCAAGTTTATTTAGAGAAAACTTTAAAGACTATGGACAAGAAGTTGAATATTTAACTAAATCAGGACCAATTATAGAATAATGGAAAATTACTTATTTACATCAGAATCTGTAACAGAAGGCCATCCAGATAAAGTGTGTGATCAAATATCGGATGCAATATTAGATGAACTTTTAAAGCAAGATTCTGAATCTAGAGTAGCGTGTGAAACTATGATTACTAAAGGTTGGGTTATAGTTTCAGCTGAAATAACTACAAAAGCAAAAGTGGACTATGACACAATTATACGAGATATGTTAAAAGAAATTGGATATACAGATGAAGATTTAGGTACTATAGAAATGCAAAAAAATACTGAAAAAAAATTATGGGTTTCAACTTTAATAAAAGAGCAAAGTCCACATATTTCACAAGGCGTAGATTCTGATAGTAGCCATGAGCAGGGAGCTGGAGATCAAGGACTTATGTTTGGATATGCCTGTAATGAAACACCAGAGTTAATGCCCTTGCCTATTACTTTATCTCATAGACTTGCAGAGCGTTTGTCTTCTATTAGAAAAGATGGAACTCTTCCATGGCTTAAGCCCGATGGAAAAAGTCAAGTAACTATTTCTTATGATGAAAATAATCAGCCTTTGAAGGTTGAAAAGGTTGTTATAGCAACACAGCATATTGACATGTTGTCTGAATTTTCTACAGAAGAACAAGAGCATGCTTTTATACAAAAGAATATTATCGAACATGTTATTTTACCTGTTTTGAATGATTATAACTTAAAATTTGACAATAATTTTTTAGTTAATGGTACTGGACGTTTTGTGCATGGAGGCCCTATTGCTGATGTTGGTCTAACAGGAAGAAAAATAATTGTTGATACCTATGGGGGATATGCTAAACATGGAGGTGGAGCCTTTTCAGGAAAAGACCCTTCTAAAGTTGATAGATCTGCAGCATATATGACTAGATATATTGCAAAGAACATTGTAGCTTCTAAATTAGCAGATAGATGTGAAGTGCAAGTTGCATATTGTATAGGA
>CAYVTK010000085.1:0-3167 GCA_964454465.1 uncultured bacterium
GTGATTCTTGACTAAAAACAGCAGCACCAAAAGACCCGCTAGATTCTATTGTCCCCCCATATCGATATAAATATAACCCATCTGGAGGGCCATTTGCATTGCCATTGTAATTTGTATTAACTCTGTAGATTAAAAGTCCATTATCATCCCCTGGAGTATTAATTTCATATAAACCTTCTTTAACTCTGTATTCAACTACAAAATACTCATCGTTAGATAGTGGCGAATTTATTCTGTAAATATTGTTTTCATTTGATGATAAAGGATTGATTTGGTAGACTCCCCCATACTCTACCTCAGGCATAGAAGTTATCCATTCAGTATATTGATATTTCATAAAGGCGCTCATGGATTGCGGAATATCTGATGATGCATCCATCACATCCCATCCTCCAACTGCAACAGGGGCAGTGTCATCATAATAATGATATAAGTCAGGTGCACCTAATGAATGAAAAAACTCATGACAAAGAGTACCTACCGTAAAATATCCTCCTTGGTCAAGATTTAAATTATAATCATAGACTCTGCTTCCATTAATATAAACATCATATGTATATAGGGCCCATCGATGTGGCCAGAGCAAATCAGACCATCCTGTTGGAGCCCCGCTAACTAAAAATGTTACATTGTCAATATAACCATCATCATTAGAATCAATATCTAAATCATCAGGAATATCATTTGCAACAAATTCCATTGCATTTTTAAGCATTGTATGCTCTCTCATTCTTGCTTGATTATCATTTTGGTATCCACTAGGATTTGTATTTTCATTGTAAGGCTTATAATAATCACGAGGATACCCATCCTGATAAGATAGATTGGTGTTTATATCACATGCAGGATAATGATGGGTATTGACAGTAAGAAGATTATAAGAAACCTCATAAAAATAATGATACATAGATGGCCCTTCAGAATCATTAAAAGGTATATCATAAACAGAACGAGGTGTAACAAATTCTTCTTCATCTGCAAATCGTATAAAAACATTTAGATTATTAATAGTTCCAACTGAAGGAGCGTCTCGTGTTTCAACACCTCTAAAGTATTTATCTCTTATTAATAAGTATTCTTCCTTAGATATGCCTATATTTTTATCAATACCTATATTTTGTGGATTTATACTACCGACTTTAAAATCAGTTTTAGTGATTTGATTATTATCTTTTTTTGCATAATAGTAGTATCCATCCTTTATATCTTGTATAATTGTATAACCATCCTCATTATGAAGTCTTTGATAAAATTCATCTCCAGAGATTAAGCACTCAATAGTAGTTCCATTTGGTTGATTTAAAGTAATAGGCATATCTTTAAAATTATTTGCTATGCCAAGATTTAATATTAATAAGAAGATAATAAGCATATTATAATATATTAAGATTATAGAGTATTATTAAGAGATTATACTTTAACAGTTTGTAATTCTATTTATATGTAAAATCTTGTATTTTTTTAAAATACTCTTCGCGTGCTATCATTAGAATATTATTATGGTTTGCTCCATTTACCCTATAAAGTTCTTTATCAGAAGATGGAGATTCTAATAATATAAGTTCTGCTTGACTAAATGGGATAATATCATCTAAGTCTGCATGTATTATAAATAATCGCCCTCTATAGTTCTTATTTTTTTCAAGGTTCATAAATCCATCTTCTAGAGAAAAATTAATATCTTCAGAATTTATACCCATAAGGGCTAATAGAGGGTATTCTGTAGCAAAACCACTTTCTATAATACATCCATCTATTTTATCACTGTGTTTATTTATAATTTCAAAAGCAGAAGCGCTACCAAGAGATCTACCCATAATAAAGATTTTTCCTATATATTTATTACGATTTAAATAATCTTTAATGTATAAGAATGCCGTATTTGCATCACAATGAAGATTCTCTATATTAGGCAGCCCTGATGATAAACCGTACCCCTGATAATCCACAACAATAAAGTTTAAATCAAAACGTTTATAGTAATTGGCAATATCATCGTATTCTTGTGCTAATTCAGCATTTCCATGAAAGAATATAATTGTAGGAAAACTTTTATTATGTAAAAAGAAGCGTGATCCTATAATTTTATCATCTGAAGTATTAATTAAATGATCTTTTTCATCTTTTGGTATGCCAGAGGGTCTTGGATAAAATATTGAGTTTATAAGTTCTTTTTTATTCATAAACAGTTCCTTTTAATGCATCTATAAATAATTCCGGTGCTTCAAGATGTGTGTTGTGCATTGCATCTTTTATAATATATTGGGTAGCATTTTGGTTCATTCGAGTCATTTCTTTTCCAATTTTTATATATTTTTCATCTTCAGAACCATTGATAATAGATATGGGAAAGGAGAATTCCTGGAATTCTGTTTCATAGTAAGGCATTCCACCTAAACTAAAAGATTGCAGGGATTTGGCTAACTGTTGACTATTATGATTATATCTTATTTCTTTCTGCTCTTCCCAAGTTTTTTTATTTCTTTTTTTCTGATTTAAAAATAATTTATTTTCATTCCAAGAATCCATAAAGGAAGGTAGGTCTTTTAATATAGAATGAGCTTCCTCCCTGTCAAGACTGTAACGGCTATTACGTTCTTCTTCATCTTCTAGACCTACATTTGTGCTCTCTAGAATAAGGGAATTGATTTTTTCAGGATATTTTGATGCAAATGCTATCGCTAGCCTCCCACCCATAGAATAGGCGCATAAATTAATTTTATTAATACCAAGAGAATATAAAATCATATAAAATTCACTACACCAATCTGATATATTATAAGATTCATCTAAATTTTTAAATTTACTATTTCCGTGCCCCGGGATATCTATAGCGTAAGAATGCTTCCTTAATAAATCTATAATTTCCAACCATGATTTATGAGATCCTGTAAAGCCGTGTATGAAGAAAAAAGGAATCTCTTTATCTTTATAAAAGGACTTCGCTGATATTTTTGTTTTACTTGTGTTAATAAGCATTGCTATTTAAGATAAGGTTAATAATTAGAATGATATCTTGAATATTTATAATATTATCTTGATTAAGGTCAGATATGTAATATTCTATTCCTGAAACATCTTCTCCTAAAACGATATTAACTAGTCTAACAACATCTAAAATATCTATAATTAAATCTTGATTAAGGTCTCCCAAAGAATATTCAAAA
>CAYVTK010000085.1:3180-4750 GCA_964454465.1 uncultured bacterium
GATACCATAAATTAAAATTTGTTTGTAGTGTATCAATAGGATCTATCCATTCACCTGTTTGGTTATAATAAGGAATAACACTCCCAATATTCAAATCCATATAAAAATCATTAGTATCGCTGGGTTTTGCTACACGTATAAAGGCTGATAGCGTAGAAATTCCTTCGTCTAAGCATCGTGTATCTGCACCTGGAATTTTAGCCCCTTGTAAGGCAGACATTAACTTTCTATCTAGGGGCCCATTTTCTGATAGAAAATTATTTTCCATATTAAGCAACACATCTTGATTTAATAGTATATTCCCCTGTATTGCATAACTGATTCCATTGATATGACCTTTCCAGTTAGAACAGTTTTCTCCTGTAAAGGAAGCACTTCTTGATATGGGGATATCTGTGCATAATCCCATCTCATTGCTTCCAGAGGCACCATTCCATTGTGTTCCTCCTATATCGTTGCATTCATATTCATAAAGCATACCGTAATTATTTCCTTGATTAATATCAGCAATTCCGTATTGTCTTATAGTCGGATTATTCTGGATATCATTTTCTTCTAAGAGAAGGATAATTTCATCTGGAGATAGGCCTTGATCCATTAATGTCGCTGCATATTGTTGATTTGCAGACATCCAGTATGATTGTGTATGTATAACCCCTATTCCAGGATGAATATCGCTAATAATGATAGAATTTGCAATACAGGAACCGCCTGCACTTCCAACTTCCCCAGTTTCTGTATCAACAGCTACAATTGAAAAAGTTGCAAATACATAGCTTCCTGATATAATATAAATTAAATTTTTCCACATTTTATGATTTCATGTTTACAAATTGTAGCGGTATATCTAGATTTTTTTCTTTTAAAGTTGAAATAACTGACTGAAGATCATCTATTTTTTTAGAAGTTACACGCAATTGTTCTCCTTGAACCTGAGAATTAACCTTTAATTTTAATTCCTTAATCAATGAATTAATTTTTTTACCATTCTCTTTTGAAATGCCAGACTGTAAATCAACATGTTGACGCAATTTCATCCCAGATGCATTTTCAATACCTTTGTATTCATAAGCCTTTATAGATATCTTTCTGCTTATCGATCTATTTTGAAGCATATCAACAATAGTGGTCATCTGATAGTCATTATCTGCATTTATTACAATGTTATTATCAGCCTTATTTAAAGTAATACTTGAAGAAGATCCTTTAAAGTCATACCTATTTGCAATATCTCTTTTAACCATATTAACAGCGTTATCTACTTCCTGCATATCTAATTTACTTACTATATCAAATGATGGCATAATACCTCCTTATTTTTTTGTATTTTCTAATACCCAGCTTTTATAGTCTTTATTTTCGATAGCAATAGGTTTTTTAATGATTTCTGGAACTTTATAGTTGTGAATAGACTTTATTATTATCATAACTTTTTCAGATAGATCATCTAAGGTCTTAATATCAATTTTATATTCTTGTGTAGATCTGATTTCTCCATCCCATAGATATTGAGATTCTACAGGACTTGTAATTTGAACACATGGAGAATATTTTTTTTCTAATAATTCCC
>CAYVTK010000086.1:0-4702 GCA_964454465.1 uncultured bacterium
AATTAAATAAAGATAAAGGAAGACCAATAGTGCTATTATGGTTGCCTGCAGACTTACTGCATTTATACTTTTCTTTTATAATATGATAAAGCAATTCTTTTGCTGTAGTTTTCCCATTAGAGCCTGTTATTGCAATAATTTTGCTTTTCATTTTACTTCTCCAAACAGAAGCTAGATTTAATAAGGCGTCTTTATTTGAAGATGTATAAATAATACGATTATTTTCGGCATATTTTTTTTCACTAAAACAAATAGTTCCTTCTTTATTAAGAACGCTATCTATGAATTTATGACCATCAAAAGATGATCCTCTAAAAGGTATAAAAATATCATCAGAATTAATTATTCTGGAGTCAATAGAGATACCATTGATATTTTGTATCTTATTATCAGGATATATTTTATTAAATGTTTCCATAAAATTATTTTTATCTCGTATCTTAATTCTCATCTAAAAATTCTTGCACTATTTCTATATCAGAATGGTAGTATTTTTTATCTCCTACTATTTGATAATCATCCCTGCCTTTACCTAATATGACTATGATTTTATTCTTATGTTCTTTAAAAATAGTTTCTAGAGCTTCTTTGCGATTTTTAATGACACAATAATTGTTTTTACTGAATCCTTTTTTAATATCTTCTATAATAGAGTCTTCATTTTCTGTCCTAGGATTATCATTCGTAATATATACGAACGAAGAAAATTGCTCTGCTATAGAAGCCATTATAGATCTTTTGCTTTGATCTCTATTTCCACCACAACCAAAAACTGTGATAATTTTTTTATTAGATATTTCTTTAATCGAGGATAATATGTTTTTAAATGAATCCGGAGAATGTGCATAGTCTACAATAGCATGATTCTTGTTCTGTAATTTAAATTGCTCTAATCGACCTGAAATTTGATTAAATTTTTCTGCTGATTTTATTACTATATTTAATTCTACACCATAATGTAATGCACATAGAATAGATGCCATAAGGTTATATATATTGAATTTTCCAATTAAGTTTGTTTTCATTTCAAATTTGGTACCATTATAGAAAAAATTTATTTTAGTATATCCCATACTCAAATCGTATGATAGTACAGATAATGTGCTATTAGGTTTAAATCCATACGTAATATAGGGACATTTTAATTCGGAAATTATTTTCTCTGCATATGGATCATCATTATTTAGTATAGCTAGTGAATTTTTCTTTAGATTTTTAAAAAGAGTTAATTTTGTATTAAAGTATTCATCCATTGATTTATGAAAATCTAGATGATCGATTGTTAAATTTGTAAAAATGGCTACATTTATATCTACGTCATCTGTTCTATGAAGTTTTATTGCATGAGATGATATTTCCATTGGAATATAATCTATACCTCCATTCACCATTGTTTTGATAATTTGATGTAAATCAATGGATTCTGGTGTTGTAAATCCAGTTGAAATAATTCCAGTGGGAGTGCTGAATCCAAGAGTACCCAGAGAACTACTTTTCTTATTATCAAATCTTAACATATGATCAATCAGCTGAGTCGTTGTTGTTTTCCCGTTTGTTCCAGTAATTCCGATAATATTAATTTTTTTAGAAGGGTGTTCATAAAAGTTTGCTGCGATTTTAGACATTACTTTTCTGGGATTTTTAACTTGCAGGATTGGTACCTTGTCTGTTACAGGAGATCTTCCATTAGCAATTACTGCAATTGCCCCTTTATCAATTGCATCAAAAATATAATCATGCCCATCATTTATTTCGCCGGCAATTGCAATAAATAGCGTCCCTTTTTTTACTTTTCTAGAATCGTGAGCTATGTTCAGTATTTCTCTATCGTCTGAATTACCTAAAAAATTAATATTTTTTATAATTGTATTTAAATTCATATCAAATTCCCATCGTTACGATACAAGTCATATTGGGGGTTATTTTTGTTCCTGGATATATAGATTGTTTTTTAACAGTCCCAGAAATACCCTCAGGTTTAAGAATGATTCCTGCGGCATTTGCTATTTTAAGAGACTCTTTAAGAGTTCTCCCTTTAAAACTAGGGAATAATTTTATTGTTTCTATTTTACTACTCCGACTTAATATTGTTTCCATATCTTTAATGGTTTTTGGTTTATTTTCAACTATATTTTTTGAGGTTTTTTTATGAAACGCCTTATTATTTATCAACATTCTTTTTATAATTTCTCTAGAAGCAGGAACAGCAGATAGATTAGCCCAATGTGCTCCATATGCAGGTTCATCAATAGATACAATCATTACGTATTCTGGGTTATTTGCTGGGAATATAGATGCAAATGTTGCAATATATGCTGAATAGTTCCCTTCTTTATATTTTTGAGCTGTACCAGTCTTCCCAGCAATATAATAGTTTTGAAGATTGATTGATTCTGCCGTACCTTGTTCAACAACCTTTTGAAGCATAGTCAACATTTTCTTAGATGTTTTCCTATCTAGAACTTTTCTAATAACATTCTTATTATTGCTATATTTTATTTCATCATTTTTCTTTATAGCTTTAATAATATGGGGTTCAACTAAAAATCCATTATTTGCAATGATACTATAGGCCATTGCTAACTGTATATTTGTAATTGATAATTCTTGACCAATTGATATATAGTGTTTTGATGTTTTCGACCATCTTTTTACATCTCTTATTCTTCCATCCATTTCATTGCCTAGAGGTAAATATGTTTTGCTCCCAAAGCCAAATTTCTTCAATTTTTTATATATTGAAATATTAGTGAACGAGTCAGATATTTTACTTATACCTATATTACTAGAATGCACCAAAATATCTTCAATCGTTAGCAATCCATGCTCCTCATGATCATGAAGCTTTCTGCCATTAATTAATTTATATACTCCATTTTCACAATATATAGAATCATTAGGATTGTAATTATCTAATTCTAAAGCCATTGATATAGGAATTATTTTAAATGTAGACCCAGGTTCATATAAATCTGATATTGCAGCATTATTAAATGCCTTTATATCATATTGGCTATAATGATTCGGGTCAAATTCAGGAATTGATGCTAATGCTAAAATTTCTCCATTGTGAGGGTTGACTATAACTCCATTTGCTCCTATAGCTTTTGTTGACTGTACGGTTTTATATAGTTCCTCCTGTAATATTCTTTGAAGGCCTATATCGATTGTTAACTGAACATCATGCCCATTAAGATTATCATAATCATTATTTGTATAATTGAAATATTTCCCTTTTGCGCCTTTTCTTAATTCAACCTTTAAACTGTCGCCTTTAAGTAGATAATCAAAGTTTTTTTCAATTCCAAGCATTCCATGATTGTTCTCATTTATATATCCAATAGTTTGAGACGCCAAATTATTATAGTTATATAGTCGATTTGGTTTTTTTTCACACCAAAGCCCTTTTATATCTTTGATTTTATCAAGTACAGGATATGCCTGTTTATAGCTTATATTTTTCTCTAGTACAATATATTTTGAATTTTTTGATAGCCTTTCAGCATAATAGTCTTGAGGTTTATCAAATGTAGATGAAAAGAGTGAAATGATTGCATCCTTATCAAATAGGTCTATTGTATTTACAAAAAATTTATATCGATCAATGGTAATGGCTAATTCTTTATTATTGATATCAGTTATTGCTCCTCTGTTGCCAATAATTGTTTTTTGTATATACCCATGATTCATTACAACATTTTTAAGATCTGGATGGGGAAGTACTTGAAGATTGAAAAAAAAGCCTAGGATAATAAATGTACAGAGGAATATACATAAACTCATGCGATTTATTCTTTTGCTATACGTTTCTAAGTATTTATTATTCATTGTCCAATTTAATAATTTCAGGCTCGGGTACTACCGCAACCATATTTTCACCTACAACAGATGATATATAATGCTCGCTTAAAAAATATTCTTTTTGACCTTGCAGCTCTTTAACCATGCTTGTATTTTTAATTGTTTCTTTTTTTAGATTTAGAATGTCATTGTTAAGTTTTACGCATTGATTTTTTATATTGAGGTAACATATTAAAAAGAAACCTGCAGATAACATTGACAGTGTATACATTAAGAAATTATTCAGATTGCTGTTCTTTTTTTTCCTTTTTTTTCTCATTTAAAGCTCCGCTACCCTAAGTTTTGCACTCCTAGATTTTCTATTTGATAAAATTTCTTTTTTTGACGCAACAATGGGTTTTTTTGTTATAGCGTTCAATATATTTATAGTCTCTTTTTTTTCTCTATCATAATAATTATGTTCATTTATCATGGTAGCATCTTTAAAAAAGTGTTTAACAATCCTATCTTCAATTGAATGAAAGCTTATAACGGAAATTCTCCCTCCCTTAACAAGGTAATTAGGAGTTTCAAATAAAGTCTTTTTAAAGGACTTAATCTCATTGTTTACTATTATTCTAATAGCTGGCATCATTCTCAATGGATGTCTTCTTATTCTTCCATTGTGGTTCCTAACTCGTATTGAGAAATTTTATTTATGGACCCTTCGTGAATTGTTTCATCGCAATACATCGATGCCACGAACGGATTATATTGCATTGATGATGCAATACGATACGATTGCACCACGAGTACATTTATTTGGGATTTATCTAACGCGTACGCTTGTCTCCTCCATTCTATTGGCATTGATTAGTGCTGTTGCCCCGAAAATGTGGTCGTACTTTTATGACCATATGTG
>CAYVTK010000087.1:0-4650 GCA_964454465.1 uncultured bacterium
AAACCTTCAAAAGCCATTATTTTCTCCTTAAAATGCAAAAAAATATACTTTTATACTTACTTAAGAGCAAGAATAAATTTTATTTATTTATAATATATTTCTTTTATATACTCTTTTTCTGACAAAGAAACATTTTTTTCTCTTCTTTTTTTCATTTTTGATAATGTTTCCATAAAACCTTCTAATTGTACTCTTTTACCTTTCCCCCATGAAAAGGGAGGTATATAATTATCCGTTAATTTATGATTGAATACATTAGCACCAATACCAATAAAAGTACCTGTGTTTAAATTTGTCCCAATTGCTATCCTAGTATAATCTCCTATTAATGAGCCTAAAAATTGTAGCTCTGTAGGATATATTTTATCTTCTATTTTAACTTTCACTAAACCATAATTATTCTTCAAATTACTATTATTAGTGCCGGCTCCAATATTAACCCATTCTCCTACATAGCTATGTCCAAGGAATCCATCATGCACCTTATTACTATAGCCTAAAAAATTATTATTAGATATTTCACCTCCTATTTTGCACATAGGTCCTATAATATTATTAGATCGAACCTTTGTCAATGGAGCAATATATGTTTTCTCTCCAATATAATTTGGGCCTTCAATCAAAACACCGTGGTCTATAACTACTTCTTTTTTAATTATAATAGGACCTTTTGTAGCATCTATGATAACACCTGCCTTTATTTCAACATCTGTACCTATATATATGTGCTCTTGATTAATAGTAATTAACGAAGTATGATATCTATAATTATTATTAAATAAAAATTCACTAAAATCAGAGCATAACTTTGCTTTAGCATATTTAAAAATATCCCAAATATTTTTAATCATTAAAATATCACAAGATACCGTTATATCTATTTTTTTATTAACAAGTCCTCTAAATTCTGAAAGTTTAACAGTCTTATCTAACTTAAATGAAACAAGCTCTCCTGCATTTGATAGCGCATCACTTTCTTTTACTAAATCCAATTTTTCTTGTTCAAATATAGCTGAAGAATTTAAGCATAGACCTGAAGGAATATTATCTGGATTAACTGATAAATTTTGGAATCTATCTTGGATTATATTTTTTATATCATCTCTTACAATTAATGTAATGTCTTCATCCTTATAGAGATTTTGCAATCTTTCTAAATTTGTAAATGCTCCCACTCTTATCTCTATTGGAGAATGATTAAATGAAAAGGGGCGCAATCCCTCTAAGTTATTACTTTCAAAAATTATTAAACTCATAATTATTTTAACATTAAATTAATTTTGGAATAGCATTCTTCTAAAGTATTATACTTAAATTGTATATTATAGAAACAATCTGAATATTCATTTTTAAATCCAATTTTATAGTTTGATTTTAATTTATTAATTATCATTGCAATATCTAGCATAAAATTACAATTTAAATCAATAATAACATCAAATTCTTTATTAAAAATATTTTCACTCTCAAAGTTATCATTTAAAATGATTTTATTATTTTTTTTTATATAATTAAAACCATAAATTTTTTCTTTAAATCGTATACTACTATAAAAAACATTATTAACCAATAATGTATATTGAATATTACTATTTGAGAATAATGATTTAAAACAATATTTAGCAACATTAAAATCTTGTTCTTCAACTGGGAATATGATTAAAGCGGATTGTATATTATTAATTGATGTATTCGTGTTTAACTTAAAATTATTTTTATGGATTTTACCTAAATATTTAAGGTAAAATAATTTTATTTTTAATATGTTAGAACTAAATTTAAACACAGTACTATTGTTCCTATTTTTGTTTTAAAAATGATCATTATAAAATTTTGAATATATTAATTTTAATATCAACTATTTTTTCAAGCATAATTTACTCAAATGAATATATATGGCCTAATGATTATGAGGGTGAAATAACAACAACATTTTGTGAGCCTAGATCCAGAAGATTTCATGCAGGGATTGATATTAGGACTAAAGGAGAAATAGGCTCAAATATATATGCTATTGATTCAGGATATATTTATAGAATAAAAATTGAGCCTTATAATTATGGCAAAGCAATATATCTTAAATTAAATGATGGTAATATTGTTTTATATTCTCATTTAATTAATTTCAATAATGATATAGAAAAACTTATAAAAAATTTACATCTTAAATATAATTCAAGTTTTTTTGATCATATTCTTAATGAGAATGAATTAATCAAACTAAACAAAGGTGATATTATTGGCTATGCTGGAGATACCGGTTCTCTAGGGGGCCCTCATATTCATTTTGAAATAAGATCAAAAGATAATGAGCCTATTAATCCATTGATAGACTATTATGATATTTATGATACTATTTCACCTGTAGCTACTAGTATCACATTTATACCTATCGATAAAAACTCCTGGATAAACAATATCCAAGACTACCAAACCTTTAATTTATTAAAAGAAAATAGCAATCTCTATGGATTAAAAGATACAGTAAATATAAAGGGTAAATTTGGAATCGCAATTGAAACACATGATGAAATAAATGATCTCCTTATCTTTGATTTTGGAGTTTATAATATTGATTTAATAATTGATGATGAACTTATTTATTCAATCACATTTGATAAATATAACTTTATTGAAAATCCATTAATATATACAGAGATAGATTATTCTCTTCTACAAAAAAACATTATAGCGCATAGATTATTTAATAAAAAGAACACATTATCATTTATTAAAGAAAATAATTCAATGAATCTAAATCTTAATAAAAATTATCAT
Organism: uncultured bacterium; assembly: GCA_964454465.1. Lineage (GTDB taxonomy): Bacteria > Fidelibacterota > Marinisomatia > SCGC-AAA003-L08 > D37C17. The sequence goes on from CAYVTK010000087.1 coordinate 2,779, forward strand.
GATTTTTTGATTAATATATCAGATGTACAAGGTAATATTACCCAACTTAAAGGGGTTATTTCAACAGATAGCTTAAAAAATAAAACTGCTGATTTCGGACAAGCTAAAAGCAATAATATAAATGGGGATATTAATATCAAATATATTGATACTGGATTAATTTTAGAGTTTATTGAAAATACATATACTGGATTAATTCCTGAATTAAAAATTTCATTTGAGGGTAACGAAGAATATTATAAAGTATACAGGAAAGATGAGAAAATAGTATCATCAAATATAATAAACCCTGATGGGATAGATAATATATCTATAATATATAACACAGATCCAAAAATCACCTTTGAAAAAAAAATTATAACAATAAATCCAAAAAAAGAAAAAGAATTCATACTACCTAATGGAATAACACTAAAAAATATCAATACAGAATCTTTTTATAATGACATGATACTATCAATTAATGAAGATAAAAACTTACCTATAAACGAAAAGTTCCAAATTATCACAAAGCCACTAACTATTAATCCAACAAATATTCCCTTTAAGAAAAAGTTAAAATTAGAATATAAATCAGATATTAATAATCATTATGCATTTTATAAATATAATGAAGAAAAAAAACTATGGAAGTATATAGAGACTACTAATGAAAACAACAAAATTTCAACAAGAATATCATCAGGGGGAACTTTTTGTATATTAAGTGAAAAAGAGCAACCTATCATTTATGATATCTATCCTGCCTTAGATAAAACCTATAAAAAGGATATAGTCAAAAGTATATCATTCCATATAGATGATCAAATATCTGGAATTAATCCCTATAAAATTGAAATCATATTTAATGATAAAAAAATATTTTATGACTATATAAAATATAGAAAACTTGTAACTGCAAATATAGAGAATCTAACTTTAGGCAAAAATAAAATAGATATTTTCATCTATGATAATTTAGATAATGTAAAAAATATAAGCGGGAGTTTTTTAATTAGTGAATAATAATCCTTATATCATAGCTATAACAGGTGGAAGTGGTTCAGGAAAAACTTTTCTATGTAACAAGCTAATAAGAGAATTTGGAGAAGAGAAGATACTTAAAATTGAAGTAGATTCATATTATAAAAATTTAGTTCACCTAAAAATGGAAGAACGTGAAAAAAATAATTTTGATCATCCTGATGCATTTGAATTTGATTTATTATATGAAGATTTAAATAAAATTAAAAATTTAAAAAAAATAAACATTCCATTATATGACTATAAAACACACACACGAAAAAATGAATATAGATTAATAGATAGAGAGTATAATATTATTCTTTTAGAGGGAATATTTTCTACATATAAAACGAATATTAGAAATATGTTATATTTGAATACTTTTATTGATATTTCAAATAGAATAAGAAAAAATAGACGAATTAAAAGAGATAAACAAAAAAGAGAAAGAACATTAGAATCTATAGAATATCAATATAGTAATACTGTTAAGCCTATGTATGAAAAATATGTAGAACCTACAAAAAAATATGCTGACCTTATTATTAAAGAGATTAGTAAAAGTGATGAAGGGTATATTAAATTACTGGAAATTATTTCAACACTCATTAGGTAAATGAATAAAAAAAATCAAACATATGGTTGGATTGAGGTAATATGCGGACCAATGTTCAGTGGAAAAACTGAAGAACTCATTCGTAGATTAAAAAGAGCAATAATTGCTAAAAATAAAATTTTAGTTTTTAAGCCTGAAATAGATAATAGATATAGTGATAATCTTATAGTCTCTCATAATAAAAATTCTATAGAATCAATTACAGTCAAAGATGAAAATGAAATTTTAGATGTACCTAGTGATATTAATAT
>CAYVTK010000088.1:0-4591 GCA_964454465.1 uncultured bacterium
AATGAATGGAATAAAACCTTTATCTATTTCCTTTTTAAGGCTAGTTCTAGATTCAATTTCTTTGAAAATAAACTCTTCTCTTGCTAGGCCAGGTTCTATCTTAACATCAAAATAAAAATCCTCTACTACTCTAATGCACTGCGCAGGATCACATGCTGTTGCATAAATAGTTCCTTCAATTTTATAATCTCTTGGAATAATTGAATCATTCAATAAAGCTATTTGATATAATTGAAAGCTTGCTTCATGATATGAAGTTTTCTGATTAAAATTTGGATCAAATTTTGTTACAGGCTCTGGTTCAACAATACTTTTAATATCATTTATTAACAGGGAATCATAATATTCAGTATATGTTTCACCTCCAATAGGGGCTTTAGCTATATTTGAAGAATAAATATGGAACTCATCTTTAATATCAAAATCAAATATGATTTTAATATTTTCTCCAGATCTATAATTATCTCTATCTGTTGAAATATTAAATTTTACTGTTTCAGTATAATCAGAAAACTGACTAAAAAGAAAAGAAGTTAATATAAGGATATTATTTATTAATATTCTTATCATTTACTACCCTTATAGAATCTACAATAACAGGAACTCCCGGTCTAAAAATATTATTTAATTTAGCTTGCAATGCTTCTTTATATAATGATTTATCTTGACTGGAAGGAATTTTACTATAAACATTATTTTTCAATACAGGATCATATAATTTAACCCAATCTTCAATATTTTCACTTTTTGGAATTTCAAGTTTACATAATAATTTAGCTTGTTTATATTCAGATGAAATTTTAGATATACGTGATAAAATATGATCACCATCTATTAAATAAGCAAAAATAGTATATTCTCCATTTAGAGTATGATTGTCATCTAATGAAATAAAAAATTGACTGCCCGCAGAGTTTTCATCACCTGGAGTTCTTACCATAGATAGAGTGCCTCTACTATGTTTTAGATTATTATGCTCAGCATTAATAGTCCAACCAGGTCCTCCATGTCCATCATCATCAGGATTTTGATTTCTAGATAAAATATCTCCACCCTGTATAATAAATTTTGGGACGACATAGTGAAATAATGTCCTATCATAGAATTTACTATTAGATAACTTTTTAAAATTCAGACTATTAATTGGAGATTCTTGATGATAGAATTTAAATTTCATTACACCTAAATTCGTTGTTATAATAATCTTATCATCAGAAGTAATTGGCTCAGGTTCAAATCTTTTAGCATTTAATTTTATTCCCTCTATCTGATGATCTAATAAAATGATTTCATTTTCTTTAGATCTATCTGGCAGAAGATTATCCAAACCTTTTTTAATTCCTATATTATCAATGGTAAGATTAAAATCTCGCAAGTCTAATTTAGGCAATTCTTTTTTCTCAGACTCTTCAGATTTAAGAAAATTAAAAAAAATAGAAATAATTATAATAAAAATACTATACATGTTTTCCTGTGCTACCTGGTTTTTGAATTGGGATTTTTTTAAGCCAATCAGGACATTTCTCTTCATCCCAACTCTGAGCTGGAAAATTCAATAGAGTTTCATACGAATATTTAAATATTTTAAGTTTGTCATTTCTATCCACTATACTTACAATACCAATAATATTAGCATCATATTCTTCTACTAATTCGATAATTTCATTAATAGACCCTCCTGTTGTTACAATATCTTCAACAATAATAATATTTTGTTTAGGCTCTATATGAAAACCCCTCTTAAATACCATTTTGCCTTCAACCCTTTCACTAAAAATATGTTTTGTATTTAAATATCTTCCTACACCTCCAGCTAATAAAATACCACCAACAGCAGCGCTAACAACTAAATCTATATTTTTATCTTTATAAATTTCTGCCATACTTGCACATATTTGATCTAGTGCAATTGGATTTTCTAATAAACGAAATTTTTCAATATATTGGTCACTATGTTTACCTGAAGTTAATTTAAAATGTCCCTTTAAAATAGCACCCGACCATTCTAAAAGGTTTAACACTTCATTTTGTTTCATAGTCATAGTACATCCCTTATTTTTTTAGTATAATTCTCAGTAGCTAAACGAATATCATCAAGAGAACCATTGCCTGCATAAATAATTCCTCTTGATACATTAATAATTGGTGTCGAATTATATTCAGAGCCTATTTTAATAGAGTCTTCCAAAGATCCACCTTGGAATCCTACTCCAGGTATTAACCAAGGCAATCCTTTCGAAGACTGCCTAATAGATTTCATTTGATTATTCTTAGTCGCTCCTACAACCAAACCTATATTATTATTTTGGCTATTAATATTACATGCTAATTCAGCAACATGTAGATATAATTTTTTTCCATTAATATTCTTATTTTGAAAATTTTCAGAGCCAATATTTGAAGTTAAGCATAATATAAAAATACCTTTATCATATTCACAAAAAGGTCTAATAGAATCCTCTCCCATATAAGGAGATATAGTAATAGAATCATAGTTTAGAGTATCAAATATTGCCTCTGCATAATATTTTGAAGAATTACCGATATCTCCTCTTTTGGCATCTGCTATAGTAATTGCTCGCCCATTAATATGCTTTGTAATTTCATTTAAAATATGAAACCCCTTTTCCCCTAACCTCTCATAAAAGGCGAAATTAATTTTATATACAGGGCATAAATCAATAGTTGTATCTATAATTTCCTTTATAAAGCCTTCAAAATAAGACAGAGTATCAATTTTTAATTTTCTATTATCTAAATCTAAGCCTAAACATAATCTATTATTTTTCTCTAGGCAAATTTGTAATAAACGGTCATTAAACATATTCATAATAAAGTTTTATTAAGTTTGATTCAAAGAGTAATCTTTGGTTAAATTTACGATTGTTCATGGAACAATTAACATTAAATATTACAGAGAAATCAGATGTAAAAATCATTGCATCCTCCGCTTTCAATTTCAGAATTGAACTTGTTTTACAAATAGGGCATGATGACCTTAATGATGTTTTTGAAATATCTAAAGACTTAGCAGATACATTTGATAATAATTTTCTTCTAAATGAAAATAATATTCATAAGTATTTCAATAGTAAAACACTGCCTTTTTTTGCAAGATATAAGGGAAAAGTAATAGGATATATTATTGGTGTTCCTATTGAGAATTTTAAATCAGAATCATGGGCTAGATATGATGCTAATCTAGGAAAAAATAATACACTATATACTTATGCATATATTATGAAAAAAAAATATAGAAAAATTGGTGGATATAGCAAGACATTAAAAATAATCTATCTTAATTGGGCTAAAAAACAAAATTATAAATTTGTATCAGGTCATGTAAAGCAAGGGCTATCAAAAAAATTCAAAAAATCTGAAATAATAAAAATATTTAATAATTGGTACAAAAGTAATTCTCCCTTTGAATACTACAGAAGAACACTATAAATTAGAGTATGATTAGTAAAATTATAATAATATTAACATTTATTACTACTTCATATGCAATCACATTGCAGGAAGTATTTGATAACGCATCAAATTATGAAGAATACGAAAAATATTTAATTTTAGAACCAGAGAGTATATATACTGGTGGTATTGGAATATATGAAGGCGATGTATACATTAATTGCCAAGGTTCTGTAATTAATCTTGAGGAAGGTAATGGAATTTGGGTATATGGCGATGTCGAGTATCCCAGCTCATTACATATGGAATATTGCACCATTACTAATGGTTCATATTATGGACTTAGTTTTGGAGGAATGGCTGTTGGGAATATTATTAATTGTAATCTTATTAATACTAATTTTGGGTTAAAACTATTTGATGTTTCAGATGTATTTGTTACAAACTCTATTTTTTCAAATAATTTAACATATGGTATAGGTGTTTATGGTGAAAATACAACCCTTGAAACATCTTACTGTACATTATGGGATAATTTAGAATCTGACTGCATGGAAAATTGTCCTGGTTGAGGGAATATATGGACTCCGTTGGAGTTATACCCTGGAGATGGAATTTTATATGAAGATCCACAGTTTATTGATTCAGAAAATTTTAACTTTCAATTATCAGAAACATCACCATGTATAAATTCTGGAAATCCAGAACAAACTCTTGATTATGATGGGACAATATCAGATATTGGAGCAAATCCTTTTACCAATGATGCTTCTTGTAGCAATTCAGGAGATTTGAATAATGATGAAAGTATAGATGTGTTAGATGTAGTTCAATTAGTTAGTTGTATTTTATTTAGTGATGGATGTACAATTTGCTTTGATATTAATGATGACCAAGAATATAATGTATTGGATGTATTAGATATTATTAATCTTATTATTGATTCTTAATAAAAAACTATTATGAATTATTAATAATTTTACCTTTCTTAATAACTTTAGCGATCTTAGTATTCCCCGAATCATACCAATAGAGGATTTCATTTAAAGAATTAGTATTCCATAAAATAATATCAGCATTATAATTTTTCTTAATCAAACCTATTTCATCTGATTTTAATAAGGATTTTGCGGCATTATAAGTTACTCCTAAAAAAGCCTCATCTAATGTTAAGGCA
>CAYVTK010000089.1:0-4585 GCA_964454465.1 uncultured bacterium
AGTACTCGCAGGGAATGATTTAGATTGATATTTTTTCCAAGGGCTTATAGTAACATGAGCTCCTTTTTCCAATGCATCTTTTCCAACATATGCTCCCCAATCTAATGTTCCAATCGCAACATCAACAGGACAATCTTTAGGATGTACTCCTAGTGTATCATATCCATAATAAGCAATTGGTCTAATGTAAGCATCAGTTAAATTATTAGCTTCAATTAAATCTAATGTCCCTCTACATAGTTCTTCAACTGAATAAGGAACCGCCATCTTATAATTATGTCCAGAATTAATTAAGCGCTCCATATGTTCTTTTAATCTAAAAACAGCAGGACCCTTTGGTGTATTATAGCATTTAATACCTTCAAAAACACCTGTTCCATAGTGAATGCAATGTGATAAAATATGAATTTTCGCTTCATTGAAGGGGACTACTTTACCATTAAACCATATATTTTTTGAGTAGTTTGACATAAAAATTGACATTAAAATTTAAGCTTATTTACTAAGAATTAAAAATATTAATTAGAAATAAAAATATATAAAATTATTAAATTAAGCCTGGTTTTAGTGAAAAATTTATAAGGAAATTTAATATGGAAGCATTAAATGTTATCGCAGCTAAAATGGTTGCTAAAGGAAAGGGTATTTTAGCTGCAGATGAAAGTACTCCAACCTGTACAAAAAGATTTGAATCAATAGGCGTTGATTCAACATATGATACTAGAAATGAATATAGAGATATGCTTTTTAGTGCAGATGGTTTAAATGAATATATAAGTGGAGTTATAATGTTTGATGAAACTCTTAAACAATCAACTACGTGTGAACAAAAAACACCTTTTCCTGATTATCTAGCTTCTAAAGGTATTCTTCCAGGTATAAAAGTTGATACAGGAGCTAAGGAGCTTGCAGAATTTACAAATGAAAAAATTACGGAAGGCTTAGATGGTTTGAGAAGTAGACTTATAGATTATTATAAACTAGGAGCACGATTTGCAAAATGGAGAGCTGTTATTACTATTGGAGATATGATCCCATCTGATGCATGTATTTATTCCAATGCACATGCATTGGCTCGTTATGCTTCTTTATGTCAGGAAAATGGCCTTGTTCCAATTGTCGAACCAGAAGTTTTAATGGATGGTTCTCATACAGCTGAAGATTGTTATGAAGTTTCGCAGAGAACTTTAAATGTTGTTTTTGAACAATTATTAATGCATCATGTAGATTTGAAAGGAATTGTATTAAAACCTAATATGATTATTTCTGCACTTGGATGTCCTGAACAAGCAAATATTGATAGAGTTGCTGAGTTAACATTTAAATGTTTAAAAGATAATGTTCCTTCCGATGTTCCAGGTATAGCTTTTCTTTCAGGCGGTCAAAGTAGTGATTTAGCTACTAGTCATTTAAATAAAATGAATGAAAAATATATGGATGAGATGCCATGGAATTTAACTTTTTCTTACGGAAGAGCTTTACAGGAAGATGCATTAAAGGCATGGTCTGGTTCTAATAGAGAAGATGCACAACGAGCACTCATATTTAGAGCCCATTCAAATAGTTTAGCAACAAAAGGAATGGCTGCAGATATGATGCAAAAATCATAATTTTATTTTTATGAATAAAATTAAAGTTCATGCTCCTGCAACGGTTGCTAATTTATCATGCGGTTTTGATGTTTTAGGATTATGCCTTGATCAACCTTATGATGAAATAGAAATTCAAAAAACACAGAAAAAAAATGTTACTCTTAAAATATTGGATTCTCCCTATAGTAACATTCCTGATAATCCAAATTATAATACAGGAGGAGTACCCGCACAGTTAATTCAAAAAGATTTAAATCTAGATTTTGGTTTTGAAATTAAAATCAAAAAGGGCATTCCTCTTTGCGGTGGACTTGGTTCCAGCGCTGCAACTTCTGCAGGTGTTGTATATGCTATTAATCAATTATTGGAAAACCAGTTAAATCGAAAACAAATGTTACAATATGCATTAGAGGGAGAAAAAATTTCTGCTTCTACTCCTCATGCAGACAATATAGCTCCTTGCCTTCTTGGTGGTTTAACATTAATTAGAGATACAAAATCTTTGGATGTCTTAAATGTGCCTATATCAAATTATTATGTTGCATTAGTTCATCCACATATTACTATTAAAACAGAAGAAGCCCGTAATATTTTACCTGAAAATATTAATTTGAAAACAGCAGTTGCACAATGGGGTAATGTAGGAGCACTTATTCTTGGTTTTACATCAAATGATAATAACTTAATTAAAAAATCTATGGAAGATTTTATTATTGAGCCTGTTCGTTCAACTCTTATAGAAGGATTTGATGTTATTAAAAATAATGCACTTGAATTAGGAGCTCTTGGATCGGGAATATCAGGTTCTGGTCCAACAATATTCGCTTTATGTACATCAGAGAGTATTGCAGATAAGATATTAAAATCTTCTCAGTCTTATTATAATTCCATAAATATGCAGTGCGATATATTCTTATCAAAAATTAATACTAAAGGTCCAACTATTCTATAAAATGAGATTTTATAGTACGAAAAAAAAAAACTGATCCAGTTACTTTTAAAGATGCATTATTAACTGGAATGCCTCAAGATAATGGTCTTTATATGCCTGAGCATATCCCCGATTTATCAAATATATTTAAGCAAGAGAATAACCTTAATTTTCAAGAAATTTCACTATTGATATCATCTAAAATTATAGATAGGGAATTATCAAATAGTAAAATTCAAGATATTATAGAAGAGTGTATTACGTTTGATGCTCCTAATTATAAGATTTTTGATGATGTGTATTGCTTGGAATTGTTTCATGGCCCAACTCTTGCATTTAAAGATTTTGGCGCACGATTTATGGCTAGATGTATGGAAAGATTTACAGAAACTTCAGATAAAAATATTAATATCTTAGTTGCTACATCTGGAGATACAGGAAGTGCTGTTGCTCATGGTTTTTATGGTGTTGAAGGGGTTAATGTTATTATTTTATATCCTAAGGGAAAAGTTAGTGATATTCAAGAAAAACAATTAACGACATTGAATGGTAATATTTATGCTTTAGAAATAAATGGAACGTTTGATGATTGCCAAAAATTAGTTAAAAAATCATTCTTAGATAAAACTCTAAAAAATAAAATTAATTTATCATCTGCAAATTCTATTAATATAGCAAGACTTATTCCTCAGATTTTTTATTATGCCTATTCTTATTTGCAAATTAAAAATAAATCTATTCCAACTATTTTTTCCGTGCCATGTGGAAATTTTGGAAATATTACAGCAGGTGTGATTGGTAAAAAAATGGGTATTCCTATATACAAATTTATTGCATCAACAAATGCAAATGATGTTGTTCCTAATTATTTGATAAATGGAATTTTTAACCCTAAGCCATCTATTCAAACAATTTCTAATGCCATGGATGTTGGTAACCCAAGTAATCTAGCAAGAATTATTGATTTATATGGTACTATTGATAATATTAAAAATGATTTAGTTAGTTGGTCATTTAATGATGATCAAACTTCAGCTATGATAGCTGATATTTATAATGAATATGAATATGTCTTAGATCCTCATAGTGCAGTTGGTATTTTAGGATTATTGAAATATATGGAAATGAAATCTGATAATATGAATAATATTTTTTTAGGTACGGCTCATCCTGGAAAGTTTGCAGATATTGTTAATCCTATTATTAATAATAAATTAGATTTACCTCAAAGATTAAAAGATGTTTTATCATTAGAAAAACGTTCAATAGAACTAAATAATAATTATGATGAATTTTATGATTATTTATTAAGAACTTTTCAATAAATTATATATCTTGAAATTATATAGAATGAAAGGGATTTATATTGAAACTTGATACTAAAATTGTAAGAGCGTCATCTAAACCGGATAAAACAACAGGAGCTGTTGTCCCACCCATTTATCAAACTGCCACCTACGTCCTTGAAGAAATTGGAAAGGATAAAGGTTATGATTATACAAGGGCTTCAAATCCTAGTAGACAATTGTTGGAAGAACATTTAGCTGCAATTGAGGGAGCTAAATATGGGGTATGTTACTCAAGTGGAATGTCTGCTGTTGATAGTGTATTAAAATTACTTAAAGCAGGCGATCATGTAATATGCTCAGATGATGTATACGGTGGGGTATCAAGGCATTTTAATCAAGTTTTAATTCACTATGGTATAGAATTTACATATGTTAATTCATCTAATCCTATGGAGGTTGAACAGGCAGTTAAATCTAATACTAAACTTTTATGGATTGAAACACCAACGAATCCTTTACTTAAAATTACAGACCTTAAAGCAATGAATAAAATTGCTAAAGAAAATAATTTGTTATTCGGAGTCGATTCTACTTTTTCTACCCCTATGTTTTTAAGACCTCTAGAGTTTGGTGCTGATATTGTTATGCATAGTACAACAAAATATTTAAGTGGACATAACCAAATTATAGGTGGTGTAATTCTAAGTAATGATAAGAAAATTTTTGATAAAATGATATTTATTCAAAAAACTATTGTAGCTGTTCCAAGTCCC
>CAYVTK010000090.1:0-4553 GCA_964454465.1 uncultured bacterium
GGATATAAAGTCCTGCTTTTTTCATTTGAAGGCTTTATTGTATTCATCTATAATTATTTTTTGAAAATATCTATTTAAAAAATCATCCTTTAAATCCTCTGAAAGCAATGCTGCTTTTTCTGTTATCATATTATAAGCTGTTTGAATATATTTTTTATCTTCTAATAATATATATAAATCAAGTAGCGTATGTGCTCCAAGTAGTCTGACTTCTGTGTAATTTTGAGTTTGCATATATTTATTTATAACATCTAATATTTTCTTATTATTAATAGTATTTACACTGTTTTTAGATATAAGAGAAGAAAGGATAGAAATATCAAAATCATACCAATCATTTTTTAATCCTCTTTCTTTAGCCATATTAAGAGATTGATTTATATAATCTGTGGCTTTATCATAGCTTTTTAAATAATAATAAGATCTTGCTATATATTGTAATGTAAAGATTTGGCCAACTATTTCATTTTCTAGTTTTTGATATTTAAGCCCTTCTTCTGCATTTGCTATATATTTATTAAACTCACCTTTTTTATAATTATATCTTGCCTGTTGTCCAAATGCATGGGTTGTCCAATATTCATTATTAGTTTCTAGGCATAATGTGATTGTTTTATTTATTAGTTCAATGGCTTTAGGTAAGTTTTCTATATATGAATAAAAATTTGATAATTTGTAATAGGCCTCAATTTCTTTCTTTACTTCTTTGTTTTCTTTACTCATTTCCAATGCTATCTCTGCATATTCTATAGAAGTGTCCCAATACTTAAAGGCAGTTTTAGCTTTTTCTCTAGTTGCTTTTGCGTCATATAAATTTGCAAAATCTAAATATGAACCAATGATTTCTGATATATCCTCTAATGATTGATTAATTTTCATTTTTTCATTTAAAGCCTTTTCAGCTTCTTTATAATCATGATATGTATATAATTTTTTATAGAAAATATTTCCTAAACATCGTGTTTGACATAGTTTATCATTTACTTCTCTCGCAATTTCAAGTGCTTGATACCAATAAGTTAATGCTTGATCAAAATCTTTCATCATTGCATATGTATTTCCTATCCATCTTTTTGCAACTCCCATCATTTGTAAATTATTTTGTTCTTTAGCGATTTTAAATGCAGAGTTAAAAATCTCTGTAATTTCATTAAAAGATTTTTCTTCTTCTTTATTTAGTATAACAGCTGTATTCCTCCATCTGCTTATTTTCCTTGATAATAGAATATAATGTATATTCCCTAGAAGTATCCTTGCTTCCACTAAATTTGAATCTAGTTCTATGGCTTTTTCTGCTAAGTTGATTGATAAACTTTTTTCATTAGAATAATAAGTATCTAAATCTGCTTTTTGAGCTCTAAGATAATATTCATATGCCTCTGCGTTTATTGCGATATTTTTTGAATCATTTAGAGTTTTTATATGAAGGCTATTTAAAATTCCATTTTGAAGATTATTTTTAATAAGAGGAAGTTGATTCCATCTTTTTTTCCATCGTTCTGACCAAACAACTTTTTCATTAACAGTATCATATAATTCTATTGATAATTGAAAAATACTATCAGCTTTCCATAATGTTCCTTGAGCGATATATCTCACTGAGAGTTCTTTGGATAGTTGTTTGTTATTTAAATTTAAATAATCTGTTTTTTCAATATCTTTTAAGCTTATTACTCTTATATCACCAGATCTTGCAATATCGGATATAAGATCAGAGCTTATACCATAAGAATAAAAGTCATCTTCTTGATTTCCTTTATTTTCTATAGGAATAATTGCAATTGAGGGAACTTGACTCTCTTTAGGAATCAAAGAATATATCCCAATTACAGCAACTGCTAATAAACAAATTGCAGCAATGATGTATTGTTGATTAAACCAGAGTTTCTTTACATCTTTTTCAAGTTTTGCTGTAACTTTAGTAATATCTGATTCAGGTAAGTTATGAGAAACGATACAATAGATTTTAATATTTTGTTTCACACCTTTTAGTGTTGGTTGAGAAACAAATTTTGTTTCAAATTCAGGTAGGCTGGATATATTTTGCTCAACTTTCCCTGAAATAGCAATGCCACCTATAGCAGCATAAGGTTCAATTCTTGAAGCTACATTCACATCATCTCCAAGTACATCGCCATCCCTAAATGTTACCTCGCCTTCATGGATACCAATACGCAAGTTTAAATTTTCATGGGATTTGGTAGCATTTTGAATTTCGATACCACACTGGACTGATTCAGAAACGGTTAAAAATGTTAGTAACAAACCATCTCCTATTTCTTTATGCAGAGTTCCATTAAATTTTTTAATGATTGGAGTAAGAATTTCTTTTTGATCATCAAGTATTTTTAATGCTTTCGACTCATTTTCAGAAGATAGTTTAGTGAATCCAACTATATCTGTAAACATAATAGCGGCAAGTTTTCTTTTTATATTTCCACTCATTACGCTTTATTATTTAGTTTATTTTTAATTTGCATAAATCCTTCTATAATCATCCATGAAATAAGGATAATTAGAATCATATTTATAGATAATAATAAATAATTTTGCGCAATAAAAAACTCTTTAGTTTTAAGGAATAAAGAAATAATGGTAATGATCATAATAAATAGCATTGGTATTATCAGAGGTAATATGTTTCTTCCCTTTTTCCAAAAGTAAAGAGAAAGTACCATAAGTGTTAGAGCTGCAAGCATTTGATTAGATGCTCCAAACACAGGCCAGAGTTTCCATCCTGTCCCATTTAAGGTTAATAAATAGGCTGGTATAACTCCTAGCATGGTAGCTCCAATTTTATTCTTTAATGGTGCTATATTTGTAGCGCTACCAAGTTCTGTTATAATCATTCGTTGTATTCGTGTTGCTGTATCTAGGGTTGTTGCGGCAAATGATATAATAAGAACAGAAATTAATGTTCTTGCAATCTCTACAGAGAAACCAAGTTTTTCAAGAAGAGCTGCGCCTCCAAGAACAAAAGCCATAAATTTGTTTTTAGCTGCATGTTCCCATGTATCATAATAATCACTCCATGCTAAGTGCTCATGAAAAACTCCATTAACCTCGCAATTTGTCACAAGAGCAATCCCTGCAACTGATGCGATAATTGTTGCAAGTGCAAGAGATCCCTCTCCAAGCATACTCCCATATCCAATCATACGTGCATGTGATGGTTTATCTATTTGTTTTGAAGTTGTTCCTGACGATACAAGTCCATGAAAACCACTGATTGCACCACATGCAATTGTTACAAATAAAAATGGAATAATTGGGGGAGCATTTGTAGATAAATTAAGAGCAGGTGCAGTGACCTCAGGTCTAAAAATAAATATAGATGCATAAATCAGTCCAAGCCCTACTAAAAGCTGATGTGAATTAATATAATCTCTTGGCTGCAAGAGTAGCCATACAGGTAGCATACTGGTAATCCCTGAATATATAAATAATAGAATGATCCATGTATTTTGAGGGTTTGAAATACCAAATGTTGCAAGGTCAATTTTATAGAGTACCCCAAGATATACAAATAAATATAAAATTAGTAGAGCAATAAGTGAGGGGATAAATGAATTAATCTTTTTCTTGTAGATTAAGTATCCCATAATAAGCGCAATAATAATCTCAATATTAACAGGAAGTACAGAAGAAGGGTATAGGGTGAATAGTTTAGCTATAGCCATTGCAAATACTGCAAGTACAAGCCATGTTAAGCACATCACAAAGCATAAAAACATAACTCGAGTACGTTTATTAATTACATTAGATGTTATATCTGCTATTGAGCGTCCTTTTTCTTTAAGACTCATAGCTAATGCTCCAAAATCATGAACAGCTCCCATAAAAATAGTTCCAAGTACAACCCAAAGTAATGCAGGGGCCCATCCCCAAAATACTGCAATACAGGGTCCTATAATTGGAGCTGCTCCTGCAATTGATGTAAAATGGTGTCCAAATAGAATATGTTTTTTAGTTGGAACATAATCAAGTCCATCTTTATTCTCATGGGCAGGTGTAATGTTATTATTATTTAAATTAAAAATTTTGGTTGCGATATACTTACTGTAGAATTTATATCCTAGGAAGAAACATGTAAATGCAAATAGTACTAAATAAATTGAGTTCATATTAATTGTCTAAAATTATGTTAACAACGGCTATTACATCAATAATATCAATCACACTGTCCTGATTGATATCTGCTGCCTCAAAGCTGTATGTGTTTGAGGTATTTTGTCCGATAATAATGTTAATCATTAGTATTAAATCTACGATATCAATAATTAGGTTTTCATTTACATCTCCATATAATATTTCATAATACTCAAAATAGCCCATATCAGGCATAATTCCGCTATATTCTGATGAATCTATGTCTATTAGGGTATCATTCCCAATTGTAAGAGAATTTGTACCTGAATCGATGCATGGGGAGTCCTCTGTTAAAGTAAAATTATAATTATTTATATCTACAAAGAGAGGATCAAGAGATATAGACTCGGTTGTTTCAACTCCATCTAAAAGTCTTATATCTGAATAATAAGAGTCTACATTAA
>CAYVTK010000091.1:0-4553 GCA_964454465.1 uncultured bacterium
AGTAGTGAAAAATAAATTTGCGATAAAAGGTAAGGCTTCCTTTATAAGTTTGTACATGAAATTCTTATTAAACTTTAAAAAAATAGTATGGATCTTATAGTTATAGATAATTCCAGAAAATATCATAGCGATAAATCTTGAAAATAAATATGAGGAAAAAATATAAATAAAATCAATCTTTAAATATAAAATGATGGAGCTCGAAGATAAAAATAAAAACTCTTGTATGAAGATTACAATCGTCTGATACTGCATTTTTTGAAAAGCATGAAATGCTGTTTGAAAAATTGATGAAATTGACATAAATACTAATCCTATAACACATAATGTAACAGCATTAATTTTCATAATATCTATAATTGTTATCAAAGAGACTAAGTAAGTAAACAGGATTAATATAGGACCAGTAATTATTAGAATTAATATCATGTTCACAATATATTGATTAACTAATAATTTATTTTTTGATATCTCCCTTACAAGGTACATTCCAAATCCAAGGTCTAAAATTAATCTAGCAGCTAAACTAAAGGTTATAGCAAAGGAGTATATACCAAGATTACTAACTCCTGCTAATTTAGCTATCATTATAATTATAAGAAAATCTGATATTGCTCTTATTCCAAATGTAAAAATTTGAGAAGTAATATTTTTTACAAATTTATACATATCTTTTCAAAACTCAATTATTATTTCTTCTAATGATTTTATATAATATGAGATGTAATATCCCACATATTAACCAATAGCATATTTCATAAAATAAACTTATATCTTTTTTAAAATTATTATTTATACCACAAATTGGTTTTTTAAGCAACCGATTTCCTCTAAACTGGTACTTCCCAAATATTGGTTGTTTTTTATTGAGCTTCTTAATTGTGTCTGATAAATCAAGATTAGTAAAATTTTGCAACTTGTTTAATTCATTATTAGTATTCAAGATTAAATCCTCATAGAAAATTATATGAAATTTTTCTCTAAATATAATCTTATAAAATATTGCATTAATATTAGCTATTGACCAGCCTAATACGGTTCTTAAAAATGGCCATGATAGTTTTTGATTTTCTTCCTTTGCGAATATTTTCCTATTATCACCTCTCAATTGTGATGATAAAACGGATCTACCATCCCGTACAATATGTACCATCTTAAGTTCATAACCATCTAATTTTGCCAGCGCTACAGGACGCCAAGTAGTCAATCTACTAGTTTTCGAAGAATCAATAACTACATCACAATTAGAAAAATATTTTATTGTATCAAATAATAAACCCTGAGTTTCAAAGTATCGTTTCTTAAGAAGACTTGTTCTACTTCCTGATATAATTCCTAGCAAAGATTCCATTTGGATTTGCGCCATTTTAGCATTCTTAATTTCAATACTATTTTTTAATCTTTTTTTTATAACTTTTTCAATATTAAGCCAAAATTCCTGTCTTTTCTCACCAAATATATTTTTTTCAGTCTCATTATTAATTAAGTCTATATAAAAATTTGAAATTTCACCCAAACCTATACAATTCTTTGAATTGCCTAAAATGACATCAATTAAGGTAGTCCCACTCCTACCATAACCAGCTATATATATAATTTTTCCCCTATCAAAACTCATAATATTAATTATGTAAATATTTTTATATATTTTTAAATATTCTTATTACATAGTTTTATTGCATTTGTAATATGTATTTTAGACTTAATCGGAAAATATAACTCAATTATTTAACTAAGAAAAATATGCACTTTGATAGTCATTTTTCTTCATACAAAAAGCAGGGCCAGCTAAAACATAATATAGATATTAGCTCACTAAATTATTAAGATTCAGATGAACCATCACCATAATATGCATCATTATTATAATAATATCCAGCTCCATATGAATGATGTTCCTCTGTCATAGCATTCATAACAACACCTGTTATATCAAAGCCAGAATTTGACAATGTCCCATATACTCTTTCAAAAGCTCCTTTTTCTGTGACTCCTGCCCTTATTATTAATACAAATTCATCAACATATTTCATTATAATATAGGCATCTGCAACAGCAATGAGAGGTGGTGTATCAATTAATATAACATCATATTTTTTACGTACTATTTCTAAAAATTCTTTCATTTTAGATGATTCTAGAAGTTCAGATGGATTTGGAGGTGAAACTCCAGATGTTAGTATACTTAAATTATCAATATCTGTTTTATTTATAATTTTATCAATATCATCATTCATACCACTTAAATAGCTAGTAACTCCAGGGCTTCTATTTAAATTAAAAACTTTATGTGCTACAGATTTTCTTAAATCTCCATCAATCAATAAAGTCTTCTTTCCTAAATTTGCATATGTTATTGCTAGATTTGATATTGTTGTGGTTTTACCTTCTCCAGGACCAGAGCTACTAACAAGTATTACTTTACAATCTGCATTGCTACTTTCTTTCGTATACATCAAGCTTGTCCTTAAGCTTCTATATGCTTCAGAAATAGGAGATTTTGGATCCTCATGAGTTATTAAGCGTCTTTGGAATTGTTCAATATCTACAAACACCTCTTCACTACTTACTTTTAATTGTTTACTTGAATGTTGCTTATTATTTAAGTCTGGAATCATAGCAAGTATTGGTAAACCCTTTTTTTCAATTTGCTCTATAGTTTTAATTGTATTATCTAAATGGTCCTTTATAAAAGAAGCAAGAATTCCAAGAATTAAGCCAATAAATGACCCTATAAAAATATTTTTTGTTTTATTGGGTGCAATTGGAGAATTATTAATTATAGCATAATCTATAACTCTAACTTTTCCAAGTTTAGAAGCTTCTCCAATTCTAGCTTCCTCTAACTTTTTGCTCATAAATTCAAATGTTTCAGTATGAATAACCCTAGTCCTCTCTAACCTTATATATTGAAGCATTTTTTCTGGTAGCGAAGATAATTTTTCATCATATTCATCAACTAACTTTTTATATGGCACAGCTTTTGATTGAAGAAAACCTTGAGCTGCTTGCAGGCTAATTACGGAATCCATTAAAGTTTGTCTATATACTATTGGATTTGCAACAGATATCCCCTGAGATATTAAATCTCTAGTTTCATTATTTAACTTTGATTTTAAAGTAGCTATTTTTTTATTTAAGGGAATAATAGCAGAATGATTATCTCCATATTGTGTTTGTAGTGAAATCATTTCAGATTCAGTAATAGCTAACTCATTCTTTAATGCTAAGAGTCTATCATTTATACTATTATTTACATTTTGACTAAATTCTTTTTCATCATCAGTTAATAGTTGACTTAAATATTTGATCTTTTGCTCATTGATTTCTATTTGAGCAAGAACATTGTTATATTGAGTTTCGAACAATGTTAGATTTTCAAGATTTAATTTAGAGTTATCTTCTAAACCAAATATTTTTTCTTTCTCTTGAAAGTCCTTTAATTTATCTTCAATATCATGGAGCTCTTTTTCTTTTTTCCCAAGCTGTTCAGTTAAAAATAGTTTAAGATGACCCATTTCTGAAGTAAGCCATTTCAAATCACGCTGTTTATATACTTCTACTAATTCATTTGTTATAAGAGCTGCTTCATCTGGACTATTACTTATAATACTGATTGTTAATGCATCAGTATTACGTCTATTTAACACTTCCATTGATTTTTTTAACCTATTTCTAAAAATTGTTCGCAGGGAATCAGTCAATTCAAAATCTGGTTTTTGAATATCTTGAATAAAATCTGGGATACCAATAGTTAATAGTTTTCTAATAAAAGAAGAATTATAGTCTTTGGTTTTAAATAGATATAGATTATTTCTATATTGAGAAGCATACAATCTATCTATCACAGCATCTAGAGTAGTTCTTGATTTTAGAACTTCTATTTCATTCTCAATATAATTTCTATCTTTTGTCAACCCCATATCCATCATAGCAAAAAGATTAACTGATTTTTGATCTTGCCTAACCATAATAGTGCTGCTTGACTTATAAATAGGCTTTAAAATTAATGTTATATAAAAACATAGAGAAAAGAATACAATAAATATACTCGCACTTAATTTTATATTATTCTTAATTATAAAATAAATTTCTCTAGGAGAATATTCAAAAGTGTTAAGAGATTCTTGTGTGGTACTATAATTCTGATGAGAAGGTATATGTTTCATTTTATTATTATGATAAATTTAAATTAATTATTTGTCCTTTCTAAAGTTAATGCAATATTTAGAATACTAAGAATAATTGTAGGTAGTTTAGATGATGTAATCAATTTTGAACCTAGCTTTTGCTTAATATAAATAGTATCACGAGGCCTTAATTTATATTTTGAATTTTCTGATGTATTTTCAGACATGAATTCATCCAAATTAATGAGATCTGAAGTTCCATCAAAATGCCTAATAAGTATTTTTTTTAAATTTGCTCCCTGTAAATATCCTCCTGCAAGAGACAAAGAGGTCAATATGTCGATGCCATCATATACAATAAAAGTTCCGGGATTTTTTACATGGCCCATAATATTAACATACATTCTAATGACGCCATCTTCA
>CAYVTK010000092.1:0-4550 GCA_964454465.1 uncultured bacterium
TAAAGAGCTTGATACAGAAGGAGCATAATCAATATAATCATCATCTATTAATAATTCTATACATCTATTTAAACTTTCAATTCTGTATTTACCATCAAAGAACTTTTCTAATCTCATAATATGCCAAATATATCTAAAACGATCTTCTGTATACCTTAAGGAAAACTCTAATAGAAACTCGAAAATTTGTGTTCCCTCAGATACTTTAGATAAATAAAATATACTCTCATAAGATTTTTCTTTATTATTTTTTAGTAAGGAAGATTCCAAACTATAAAAAGATATAGCACCAGGGGCATCTTCAAAGCTATTTGGTATATATTCAGATAATTCAATATGATTAATACTATTTGAAAACCAATCTAAAAGATTAGTATTAATCTGATTTAAATCTATACCAATAATAGATTTTATTGCATCTAAGCCTATCAAAAAATCAGGATTGGATATATTTAAAGACTGCACATAAAAAGTCTCAATTTTATTTTTTAAATCTTCTTTATTCATTTGGTTAATTATATTAATTTGTAATTTACAAATCTTATAAGATTTTATATTTTAATTTATTCATGACACAATTAGGACTTCGCATATATATAGCATTTAAGCTAAAAAAGCTCTTTCCTAAGAAAAAAATGTTCTTTTTATCTTTCATTGGGGGTTCTCTTTTTCCGGATATAGATATTATGCTGGTTACCATTTCAAGTCTTTTAATTCCCCTTGAACAAAGTATTTTTTTATTTCATAAGACTATAACTCATAGCATCATAACATTATCAGCCATATATCTTATCTTATTGATAGCATATGAAATAAAAAAAAATAAAACCATTATTTATATAGCAAACGGATTTTCATGGGGAGTAATAACACATATCATACTTGATTTAATATTTAGATTTGGAAAAATCGATATATTTTGGCCTCTTCCAATAGGCATAATTAATGGGTGGAATTATGGGAACTATCAATATCTAATATTAGGACTAGATTTATTATTATTCAGATTACTTGCCTCTGAATTAATTAAGACGCTTTTAAGCGCTAACATAAAGCCTAAAAATACAAATTTTATAAAACCATTAACTATTTGGATGAAATATCAATCATATGTATTTATTCTATTTTTATTAATAGCATATTTTAAAATAGAATATGGTTTGATTTTATTTGGGATATTATACATACCTGCATACATAATGTCATTACTATCAATATATAAAGTTAAAGATTGCCTAGAATAGGTTTTATTTAAATGCAGGAATCCCTGTAATATCGTGGCCTAAAATAAGTGTATGCATCTCATCTGTTCCTTCATAAGTATATACACTTTCAATATTCATCATATGACGCATTATAGAATAATCAGATGTTATTCCATTTGCCCCTAGTATTCCCCTTGCAAGCTTAGCACATTCTCTTGCTACATTAACATTATTACGCTTAATCATAGATACTTGGGTATGCTTTAGAGTACCATCATCCTTATTCTTACCAACTTGCAATGCCAAAAGCTGGCCTTTAGTTATCTCATTTAACATCCAGACTAATTTTTCTTGTATCATTTGAAAAGATGCTATCGGTTTATCAAACTGTATCCTATCTTTTGAATATTCTAAAGCTACATCATATAAATTCATTGCTGCGCCTAAAGCTCCCCAACCTATACCATAACGAGCTTGCGTTAAACATCCAAGAGGACCTTTTAAACCTTTAATATTAGGTAATACATTAGAATCTGGAACAAAAACATTTTCTAAGACTAACTCTGATGTCACAGATGCTCTTAATGACCATTTCCCATGCATTTCAGGTGCAGAAAAACCTTCAAAATCTTTTTCAACAATAAAACCCATAATATCCCCATTATCATCTTTAGCCCAGACAATGGCTATATCAGCTATAGTTCCATTTGTAATCCACATTTTAGAGCCATTTAAAGTATATCCGCCATCAACTTTCTTAGCATTTGTGAGCATGCCAGATGGATTAGAACCAAAATTAGGTTCTGTTAAACCAAAACAACCAATTTTTTCTCCTTTTGCAAGAAGTGGAAGCCATTTCATTTTTTGGTCTTCACTTCCATATGCATAAATAGGATACATTACCAAAGAGCCTTGAACTGATGCAAAAGATCTTATTCCAGAATCTGCCCTTTCAAGCTCTTGACATATTAAACCATACGCAATATTAGACATACCTCCGCATCCATATTTCTCTGGGATATTTACACCAAAAAAACCTAATTCTCCAAATTTAGAGATTAGATGCTCAGGAAATTTTCCTTTCTCATAATATTCCTCTATAATTGGCATAATTTCTTTTTCCGAAAAATCTCTAGCTGTATTTTGGGCCATCAATTCTTCTTCAGAAAAATGACTGGAAATACCCATATAATCTAATGCATTAAGTCTCATTTACTTTTTCCTATTAATTTTATTTGATAATTTACACAATATCTTCATTTAATATTCTATAAGTTTTTTAATAGTCTCTTCTATTTTACCAATAGGAAAATAAACTTTTCTCTCTAATTTATCAGAAAATGGAATAGGGATATCCAAAGACCCTAATCTTCGTATAGGAGCATCTAAATGCTCGAAAGCATTCTCTGCAATATAAGCACTAATCTCTCCACTGATAGAACCTGTTATATTATCTTCATTAATAATAAGTAGCTTATTTGTCTTTTTTATTGAATTTATTACTGCATCCTTATCCCATGGCAGAAGAGTCCTTAAATCTATAATTTCTAACAATTCTTTATATGAAGGATTATTATCAACAAAATCTTTAATCCATACAATACCCATACCATAGCTAACAACAGTGATAGCATTACCTGAATTTATAATTTTAGCTTTTCCTAGATCAGTATGAAAATTATCAGATGGAACCTCCTCAGATAAACTTCTATAAAGTGCCTTATGTTCAAAAAATAAAACAGGATTTTCATCATCAATCGAGCTCAATAATAATCCTTTTGCATCTAAAGGATTTGATGGATAAACTAATTTCAATCCAGGAACATGAAAAAACCAAGCTTCATTACTTTGAGAATGAAATGGTCCTGCTCCTATACCTCCTCCTGTTGGCAACCTCAATGTAACATTAATAGGCTGCTTCCATCTATAATAAGTTTTAGCAAGATTATTTACAATTTGGTTAAATCCAACACTTACAAAATCTGCAAACTGCATTTCTACAATAGGCTTATATCCTTCTATTGCAAGTCCCATAGCAGTACCTATTATAGCAGATTCTGTAATTGGAGTATTACGTACTCTAGATTTTCCAAATTTATCTAGAAAACCTTCTGTAGCCTTGAAAACACCTCCGTATTCAGCAATATCTTGGCCCATAATAAGAACTTTAGAATCAGAGCTCATTTTATCAAATAAGCAATCTTTTATTGCATCAACAAATCTCTTATTTTCTGCTTTACTTTTAGACTTAAGAATTTTTCTGTATGAAGATTTTTTATAAACAAGATTCAGTTCATCAGTCTCTGTACTTAAAGGATCATCTGCTTGTAATGATTTATCCATAACAGATAATATTTCCTTATCAAAATCATCTTCAATTTTTTGTATATATTTTTTATCAACTATCTTCTTAGAAAGTAACTCAGATTCAAAATGCAAAACAGGATCTTTCTTTTTCCATTTTTCAATTAGTTTTTTTGGTACATATTTTATTCCAGATGCCTCTTCATGTCCCCTAACTCTAAATGTCATTGCTTCAATAAGAATAGGACCAGAGCCTTTCAAAATATCCTCTTTTGTTTTAGCAATAGTATTATAAACCTCCATAACATTATTTCCATCTATTTGAATACCTTTAATACCATACCCAATAGCCTTATCAGATAAATTTTTACACTTATACTGTTCACTTATAGGAGTCGACAATCCATAGCCATTATTTTCAATTAAAAATATAATCGGAAGATTCCATACAGCTGCAATATTTAAGGATTCATGAAAATCTCCTTCGCTTGTTGAACCATCACCTGTAAATGATACAACTATACGCTTTTGTTTTCTTAAAGACATTGATAAAGCTAAGCCATTGGCTACAGGAAGCATAGCAGCTAAATGAGAAATCATTCCTACTATATTATATTTTAATGTTCCAAAATGGAATGTTCTATCCCTACCATTTGTAAAACCATCTTTTTTGCCAAATAATTGACAAAATAAAGTATAAAAATCAACATTCCTTGTTGTAAAAACGCCTAAATTGCGGTGCATCGGAAGTATATAATCTTTACGGTCAAGTGCAAATGTAACACCTACAGATATTGCCTCTTGCCCAATACCCGAAAACCATTTAGAAATTTTTCCTTGTCTAAGGAGAAGAAGCATTCTTTCTTCAATATAACGAGGAAGCTTTAAATAATAAAGAAGCTCTTTAAGCTTAGAGTTTGATAACATAATTAAATAAATTTTATAGTATTAACTAGAGACCCCAATTTATCAATTTCTAACTTAATCTCATCACCATCTTGCAACCAAATATCAGTATTATTTGTTTGATTGAGTTCTAAA
>CAYVTK010000093.1:0-4546 GCA_964454465.1 uncultured bacterium
ACCTCACAATTAAAATTTTTATGTTTTATTTTGATAGCATCATTTTTTCTAAAAAATATTTTCTATTATCTTAATACTGTTCTTCTATCCTATGCTAATAATGGAATAGTTATGAATATAAGAAATAAAATATTTTCACATATGCAAAATCTGAACCTAACTTTTTTTAAAAATAAAGAAACATCAGAGCTTACATCAATTACAATAACTGATGTTGATTTATTACGAGGTGTTTTGAATCGAACAGTTATAAATATTTTTAATCAGCCCTTAACTGTCTTATTTTGTGTTATTACTCTATTTTTAATTAATTCCAAATTAGCTATTATTACTTTTACAGTAGTCCCTTTAAGTGCATTTATAACTATAAAACTTGGTAGAAGTCTTAGAAGGAAAGCCTCAAGAATGAGCATCCAGATGGCTAATTTACTTAATATTGTTATTGAAAATATTACTAGTATCAAGATTGTAAAAGCTTTTACAAAAGAAATATCTCAAATTAAAAAGTTTAATATAGAGGGGAAGAAACTATTTTATAAAGTATTTAAATTAGATTCCATGAGTAAATTGATGCCTCCTATTAATGATATGATAGGATCTTTTATAGGGGCAATCCTTCTATGGGTTGGAGGAAAACAAGTTTTGATTGATGGGACTTTATCTCCAGATGGTTTTATCAAGTTCTTTACTTTTCTTTTTGCTATGTTTACCCCTGCAAAGAAGTTAGTCAATTTAAATGCAGAAATTAATACAGGGATTGCATCAGCACAAAGAATTGATACAATTTTAAATAGTGATTTATTAGATAATAATAACTCTAAACATAAAATTCCATCTTTTAATAAAAATATAATCTTTAATAAGCTATTTTATAGATATGATGGCAATAGTGTATACACTCTAAAAAATATTAATTTATCAATTAATAAAGGGGATAAAATTGCTATTGTTGGTGAGAGTGGAGCTGGAAAAACTACTTTGGCAGATTTAATTTCTAGATACTTTATCCCCTCTAAAGGCTCTTTGCGAATAGATGGTATAAATATAAATGAAATTGATGTTATTTCACTAAGAGAAAAAATTGGAATAGTATCTCAAAATAATTTATTATTTAACGAATCAATTTATGATAATATAAAATTTGGAAATTCAAGTGCAACAGATACAGAAATTTTCGAAGCAGCAAAAATAGCTAATGCATCAGATTTTATAGAAAAATTAGAGGAAAAGTATGATACTATAGTTGGAGAAAAAGGAGGAAAAATATCTGAAGGTCAAAAACAAAGAATTGCTATTGCAAGAGCTATAATTAAAAATCCTCCAATTCTTATTTTAGATGAAGCAACGTCGGCTCTAGATGCAGAATCTGAAGATAAAATACAAATAGCAATGAACAATATAATGAAAAATAGGACAGTTATTATTATAGCTCATCGTCTATCAACAATAAAAAATTGCAATAAAATTTTGGTATTAGATGATGGTAATATTATTGAAGAAGGTTCTCATGAGGAATTAATTAATCATAATGGAAAATATAAACAATTATATAATTTGCAGTTTAGAGGCAGTGCATAGAACTATTCTTTAAATATGAATAATAAAGATTATGTTAAGATAAAAAATAGAATAGAAAATGAAGAAAATTCTATTTTGATTATAGCTAATGGATCTTCTGTGCTCTCATCCAATTATGGAAAATTAATTGATAAATTTCAAACAGTAGCTAGAATAAATAATTATTCTACATATAATTATAAGAATTTGATTGGAGAAAAAACGGATATTTGGTTTAATGGAGCAAATCAAGGTTTAAAGAAAAGAAAGATAGGTAATGAAAAAATAATTGTATTTGTTCCTGCATCAATTCAGTTTAATAAACCACATAGGTTAAATAAAATTTCTAAAAGGCTTGGGGTTACACGTAATCGATATATTCTTATATCTAAAGAAGAAATGTTATCATATGAAAAGTCTACAAAAATTGCAAGATTAACAACAGGCCTATCTTCAATATTATGGGCTATCAATAATTATAATAAAGTCATCATTCATGGATTTGATTTTTTCCAAAAATCAAAAGGACATTATTTTGATAATAGAATAAAGACTTTTTTAATTAATTACGGTGTAATTAAGATAGGAATTAAACATGATAATATTTTAGAAAAAGAATTTGTGAATCAACTGATTAATAAGAAAAATGTTATCACATTAGAAAATTATTTAAAGGTATAATGATAAATCAATCATATCATGATATTCTAGAATAGCAGAATTGAAAATATAAAAATTTTGATTTTTATCATTAAATATGATATTAAACTTTCCTCCAGGATTAATAATAGTAATTTTATTTTCAATTTTATTTTTTGTATAAGAATCATATGCACATGCATAGCTTCCTGATGCACATGAATCCATTAATTTTTCAACTCCTTTTTCATAAGTTTTAACTTCTATAGTATTTTTATTCAATAGTTTAAAAAAATTGACATTAGTTCCATCAGGGAACAAGCCTTTATTATATCTGATTTTTTTTGCAATTTCTATTAATTCAAAATTGTTATCCCATTCTTTTACTTCTATTATAAAATGTTTTGCACCAGAATCTATATATGTTCCCTTAATTTTATCAATCATAATATTTTGAAATTTATACTTTGGGGTAGGTAGTTGAATTTTTACTTTATCATTCTCATCTATATTGATAGGATATAATATATTATTAGATTTAATGTGCAAATTTTTTTTAGGCACAATTTTTTTTAATAATAAGGCTGAACATGTCATTCCATTAATACATAAAGTTTCCCAACTTCCGTCATTATTAAAATAATCCATTTTGAAATTGTCACTATTTTGATGACTTATTATAATTAAACCATCTGTATCATACTCATTGCATATTTTTTTAATGGAATTTTTATTTAAAGAGCTATTATCATTCTGATTTTCAATAATGATAAAGTTATTTCCATTCGCATTTGTTTTTGTAATTTTAGTTTTCATAAAAGGTTACTATAATATTCTATAATTTTACTATTATATATAATAAAATCTTACAAAAAAATGAGCGTTAAAAATATTGCAATTATATTAGCAGGTGGTTCAGGAATACGTTTTGGAGGGGGAATCCCTAAACAATTTGAGATTCTAGATGGTAAAGAAATCATTGATTATTCATTGAAAGTTTTTTTTGATCATGAGGCTATAGATAATATTATTATTGTTTCTCATAAAAATTGGATAAAAAAACTCAAAAAAAAATATAATAATTGTATAATTGTTGAAGGAGGAAATACACGTAAAGAGTCTTCATACCTCGGTTTAAAGGCTTGCCCTAAGGATACAAAAAATGTTTTAATTCATGATGCCTCTAGACCTTTTATTAGTAATGCGACTATATCCTCCTGTATTAAGTCTTTAGAAGATTATTTAGCTGTAAATCTATCGTGTCCAACAAGAGATTCTATTTCTTATATAAAAAATAATATGGTTGATTCGATGCTTGATAGAGAAAATATATATTTAAATCAAACACCACAGTCATTTAGATATGAAGTGATACTTAATGCGCATGAAAAATTTCCTAATATTAATGCTACTGATGATATTACTATTGCCAAAAATGCAGATGTAAAAGTGTATAATCTTAAAGGGGATAGAGATAATATTAAGATTACATATAAAGAGGATTTAAAGATTGGAAAAATGATTATTAATAAACAAAATAAAGAGAATATATGATACTAGATAATATTTTAAATACAGTTGGTAGTACTCCAACAGTAAGATTAAATAAAATTGGCTCTCATTTAAAATGCAACCTTTTAGGTAAATGTGAATATTTTAATCCTGGTGGGTCCGTAAAAGATAGAATTGGGAAAAATATGATAGAAAAAGCTGAAAAAAAAGGTCTAATAAAGCCTGGAGATACTCTCATTGAACCTACTTCTGGGAATACAGGGATTGGACTAGCTTTAGCCGCGGCCATAAAGGGATATAATATGATTATTACAATGCCTGAAAAAATGAGTAAAGAAAAAGAAGTTGTTTTAAAAGCTCTTGGAGCAAAGATTGTAAGAACTCCAACTGAAGCTGCGTGGGATTCTCCTGAGAGTCATATTGGTGTAGCAAAAAAATTAAATCAAGAAATTCCAGATTCTTATATATTAGATCAGTATAGCAATGAGGATAATCCCTTGGCTCATTATGATTATACTGCCAATGAAATCTTAGAAGATTTAAGTAGTAATATTTCTATGCTTGTAGCAGGAGTAGGGACAGGAGGAACAATTACAGGGATAGCAAAAAAGTTAAAAGAAATTAAACCTAATATTAAAATTATAGGAGTTGATCCTTATGGTTCCATATTAGGTGGAGGCACAGAAGTTTACTCTTATAAAGTTGAAGGTATTGGTTATGATTTTTTCCCAGATGTTTTAGATAATAATCTTATTGATAAATATATCAAAATTAATGATAAGGATTCATTTAATATGGCTCGTAGGCTTATTAAAGAAGAAGGTTTATTAGTTGGAGG
>CAYVTK010000094.1:0-4545 GCA_964454465.1 uncultured bacterium
TATTTAAAATTTTAAAATCTTGGATACTCCCATCTTTATTAAATTTGAATATCCAGGGTTCCCACCACCCTATCTCTGTTTTGAGGATTAGTTCAGATGAATAGCTAAGTATTTTCTTTACTATTGCTCTGATGCTATTCCCATGTGCAGAAATTATTACATTATTATTATTTAATACCAAATTAAATATTTCATCAAAATAAGGCAAGGTTCTATCGCAAGTCATTTTCAAAGACTCCCCTCCAGGAGGTGGAACATCATAGCTTCTACGCCATATCTGCACTTGCTCTTCTCCAAACTCTTTTGCAGCATCTGCCTTATTTCTTCCAATTAAATCTCCGTAATCCCTTTCATTTAAGGCTTGATTTTTAATAGGATTCAAGGTAGAGTCAAGCCTATCTAAAATAATAGATAAAGTTTCTTGAGCTCTCTTTAAATCTGAGGTATATGCGTAGTCAAATGAAAATTGTTTCTTTTTGAGAAGAGTTCCTGCTTTGACAGCTTCATTTCGACCCTTATCAGTCAAATCTACATCTTTCCATCCTGTAAATTTATTCTCTAAATTATATACTGATTGTCCATGTCTTACAAGTACTAGTTTCATAATTATCCTGGAGGCCAAGAAAATGATCTTCCTGCTAAAAGATGCATATGTAAATGAAAAACAGTTTGCCCTCCATCTTCATTGCAATTGAAAACCAATCTATAGCCATTTTTATTTACATTTATTTTTTTTGCAATTTTCTGTGCAACTATAAACATTTCTCCTAAAAGTTCTTTATCGTCAAAAGATATATCATTGATTGTTTGAATTTCTTTCTTAGGAATAATTAGTATATGAATAGGTGCAACAGGGTTAACATCTTTAAAAGCTAAAACCTTATCATTTTCGTACACTATATCAGAATTAATTTTTTTATCAATAATTTTTTTAAAAATTGTAGACATGTTTAATTATCAAGTATCAGATTCAATAATGATATTACATCTAAAATATCCAAGAACATATCATTATTCATATCCCCGAGTTCATTATATTCAGAAGAGCTTAGAATTAAATTTACTAATAAAACAACATCAAGTACATTGATAATATCATCTAAATTAATATCACCAGTTAAAAATTCAACAATATCAAACATTCCGTAAAATAAGCCTCTTCCATGAGATGCTGCAACTACCATATTATCAGATCTTATTGCTAACATATCAACCCTTACATTACCTAAACCATTATCAGATGGAGTCCAAAGTACTTCATTACTTAAAAAATTACTAGTCTCCCATGCTCCTATCTCAGTACCTAGCAAGATGTAGTTAGTATTTTCAGGATGGAATATCCCCCATCTAATTGGCATATCTGGAAGGTTTGATTCTTTCTCAATCCATGAATTGCCTCCATTTTGAGTATACCATATAGAGGAAACCCCATAATTAGAAAAAGTAACTAATATTTCATCTTCATTTTGACCAACATCAATAGATGATATATTTGCAGTTGGAAAATTTTGATCAGTGATTTCATTGACATTATTATCTTCTCCAATATTGTTCACTTTATAGAGTCTGCCTGATTGCGTACCTAAAAATAGATTTTTTTCATTATTGTTCGTGTATGGAGAAACTTTCAACGATGAAAAATACACGTTTGTATTTGTATTTAATTGTATCGTTGAGGCATCAAAATCATCTTCAATTTTAATAATTCTATTACTTTGATTACCATTAAATCTAACTTTATTAGCATATAAAATATTATTTTCGCTATCATAATCTGATGGATTGATAAAAACCCCACTACTATTGTTTTCATAGGACCATTCATTATTTTCTGTATTAACTCGATACCAAGCATTGTAGTATGTAGAAGTAAGTAAAAGGGGCTCATTATTATCAAAAAAACAATATGCGCCATCACCTCCTGTAATCATATCATTAATATCTAAGTTGCCATCGTTATCAATTGATATATTTACAACTAAAGTCCCATTGTCTTGTAATCCTCCAACGAGTTGGACTTCTTCTGTTGTAGATGAAATATCGCAAGTATAAAATTGAAGAGTATTATATCCTTGATTACGTTCTATAAAGATAGGTTCATAATTTGGCAGATGTGAAGTGTTTGAGTAAAATATTCCTCCATCTGTAGTTACTGCTATTGTATTTGGATTATTAGGTTTAAAGATAATCTGATGTATATCAGCATGTATGTATCTACCTCCTCCTCCGGAATACATTAAATCCCATTCTGATAAATCAACCCATGATTCTCCTCCATTCGTACTTTTATATAACTCTAATCCTCCTGCAAATATAATATTTGGATTTTCAGGGTGCACTGATATTGCAAGTGCATGCCATGCTAGTGATGCCCATTCATTAGCAGATTCTGTAGGAATATTAACTTGTGACCATAATTCTCCTGAATTAATAGATTTAACAATAAATTCACCATAAGATAAATTAAAACCCATATTATTTAAAAATCCAGCACCTATGGCTCCATAAACATAGTCAGGTTCTGCCTTACATGAAGAAAGGACAACACGTCCTGGGATTTTTCCTTCTGATTCAATTTGTAATTTATAATCATCATTTATAATCCATGTTCCATAATCTCCTGTATTAGAAGTAAGGATGGTTGCTCCTCCATCGCCATTTAAATTTTTCATTGTACCAACAAATAGCTTTCCTGATGAAGTTATTTCAATATCAGAAGGAGAATAAGGGACATTTTCTCCTATTATGTT
The DNA here is from genome assembly GCA_964454465.1 of uncultured bacterium. Lineage (GTDB taxonomy): Bacteria > Fidelibacterota > Marinisomatia > SCGC-AAA003-L08 > D37C17. The sequence goes on from CAYVTK010000094.1 coordinate 2,751, forward strand.
AGGTAAAACCTGCTCCCATGAGTTGCCATAGTCTGCAGATCTATAAAGACCATCTGAAGGATTGCTTTGATGTTCCTCCCCTTGATAAACTCCGGAAACAACACAAGCATATAATTCTGAAATATTATTTCTAACTTTAACTTCTATATCTGTAATATATTCAAATTGATATGTTGATTCTAGCAATTCCCATGATTCTCCACCATTAATACTTTTCCATATACCAACACCTCTAGATGAGGATTCTCTGTATGTTGTTATAGCTGTATTTGCTTCACCTGTTGCAACATAGAATATTTCGCTATTGTTAGGGTCATATGTTATTTTAGAAACACTCAGGTTATCCCAAAAATCACCTACAGGTTGCCATGTGGTATTTTCATCATTTATATTATCATTATACCATAAACCTCCACTAACACCTGCTGCCCAAACCTTGCTAAATGTAGGGTCATTTGGATCAAACATAAGGGTTCTAGTTCTTCCACCCATATTACTTGGAATATTTTCCCAAGAAATAGTCCTAGAATTAGATAAATTATTCATGCTCTCTTTTTCTAAAAAAGCTCTATACAGGCGATCAGAGGGAACATACCCTAATTCAGGATCTAATGTCATAAAATTATTTTGAAATGTTGCCATATGTGGCTGTCCAGGTTCTGGGATTCCTTCTAATTCTTTATTTGAATAATCTGGAATTATTTTATACTGATTTAACAGGAAGGATTCATATTTTTCTCTTTCATTTTTAAAAGTTGAGATATATAAAATTGAAAATAAGAAAGGTAATATAAAAATTATATATAAATAGTATTTTTTAACATTCTGCAACATTGACTGCAAGGCCTCCTTTTGAGGTTTCTTTATATATTTCACTCATGTTTTTTCCTGTTTCCCACATTGTTTTGATTACTTCATCTAAAGAAACTGTATGTTCACCTGAACCATTAAGAGATATTCTACTTGCATTAATAGCTTTAATTGCTCCCATTGCATTTCGTTCTATGCAAGGTATTTGAACTAAGCCATTGATAGGATCGCATGTTAAGCCTAAATTATGTTCCATTGCTATTTCTGCAGCATTCTCAATTTGATTATTTGTTCCTCCTAATGCAGCCGTTAATCCTGCTGCAGCCATAGAGCACGCGACGCCAACTTCTCCTTGGCAACCTGCGTCTGCCCCTGATATAGATGCATTGTTTTTATACAATACTCCGATTGCAGAAGATGTTAATAAAAAATCAATAACACCCTTATCATTTGAGTCTTTAACAAATTCAATATAATATTTTATAACAGCTGGAATTATCCCGGCAGCTCCATTTGTTGGAGCAGTGACAATTCTACCAAAAGAAGCATTTTCTTCAGATACAGCTATTGCAAATATATTAACCCAATCTAAAACATCAAGAGGGTCATAAATATCATTCTTTTTTATTAATTTTTTATAAAGTGAATTTGCTCTCCTTTTGATATTCATTTTTCCTGCTAGTTTCCCAGTTTGTTGCATCCCATTATAGATTGACTTATTCATTTCTTTCCAAATAGAAAGGACTTTTTTATTTAACTCTTCTTCTTCTATAGGATTATTTAAATCTTTCTCATTTCTAAAGGCAATTTGACTAATAGAAATATTTTTACTTCTTCCTATACTTTTTCCATCAAGCCCAGAATCTTTTAATGATTCTCTTGTTAAAGAAGTGATAGGAGATTCAATAATATTGAACCCCTCAAAAGAGCTGTCTTCTAAAGGAGATGTTTCGTATCCGGCTTTTTCTAAATCTCTTTTTTCAAA
>CAYVTK010000095.1:0-4515 GCA_964454465.1 uncultured bacterium
TAATATATTAGGCACATCTCTTGAAGAAATTTTCGGTTATATTTTTATGCCTCTAGCATTTTTAATGGGAGCACCTTGGTCTGAAGCAAATATTCTTGGGAGCCTATTAGGTCAAAAAATTGTTCTAACAGAACTTATAGCATATATGAATCTAAGCAATATGGAGATAGGTGGGGTTAATGGGATTTCTGAAAAAACTGCAATATTAGCAAGTTATGCATTATGTGGCTTTGCTAATTTTGCCTCTATAGGAATACAACTAGGAGGGATTGGATCAATAGCTCCTGAACGAAAAAAAGATTTAGCAAAACTAGTTACTAAAGCTATGTTTGCAGGAGCTTTAGCATCATGGTTAACTGCAACTATTGCAGGGATTCTAATATAAGGAGAAAAATGAAAATTATTTTAATTGGTCCTCCTGGAGGGGGTAAAGGGACACAAGCAAAATTAATAGTAGAAAAACTAAATATTCCTCAAATATCTACAGGGGATATGCTAAGAGAACATGTCAAAAATCAAACAGCTTTAGGATTAAAAGCAAAAGAACATATGGAAAAGGGTTCTTTAGTTCCAGATAATTTAATTTTAGATATGATGGGAAATAGACTTGAAAAGTCTGATTGTAATTCAGGATATATTTTAGATGGTTTCCCAAGAACAATACCACAAGCAGAAGGATTAGATAATGTACTTTCAAATTTAAATCATCAAATTGATAAAGTGATTGTACTTGAAGTTAATGATAATATTATTGTTGATAGAATGGGTGGAAGAAGGGTTCATTTACCTTCAGGTAGAATTTATCATATAAAATATAATCCTCCTATCAATGAAAATAAAGATGATCAAACTAATGAAGAATTATCAATTAGAGAAGATGATAAAGAAGAAACAGTTAGAGAACGTTTATCTATATATCATCAAACTACTAGTCCATTAATAGAGTATTATAAAAATAAAGATTTAGCCTCTTATATTGATGGAACACTTCAAATTAATGAAATTAATAATCAAATAATTGACATATTAAAAAATGATTAAGATTGGTATAACTGGTGGTATTGCTTCAGGAAAAACAACTGCTGCAAAATTCTTACAGGATAAAGGTACCTATGTTTTCAATGCTGATCAACAATCAAAAATACATTTAAAAAAATCTTTAGTCCTACAGAAAAAAATTATTAGTATCTTTGGGAAAGATGTAGCAATTGATAATAAAATCGATTTTAATCTTTTAGCAAAAGTTGCATTTAAGAATCAAACAAGCCATAGTATATTGAATGGAATTATGTGGCCAGAAGTTTTTTTATTAATAAATCAAGAATATGAAAAAATTAAAAGTAATGAAAAATATGATGCTTTCATAGTTGATGCAGCACTTATTTTTGAGGCTAATTACCAATCTTTTTTTGATTATACAATATTAGTTACTGCAAGTGAGAAAGTAAGATTATCAAGAGCCATTAAAAGGGATAATATTAGTTTAGAAAATATTCAAAATAGGATCTCATTACAAATGCCAGAAAAGAAAAAGAAAGATATAGCTGACTATATCATAAATAATAATTATAGTACCAATAATCTATATAAAAAAATTGAAGAGATATATAAGAAATTACTTAAGTAATGTAACTTTTCTCACATCTTTAAAACTTCCACTATTAAATTCTATAAAATAAATACCACTTGCATAATTCTCTGCAATCCAATTTGTTCTATAAATTCCAGGTTCTTTAATCTCATTTAATAATTCAGTTACTATTCTTCCTCTAATATCATATATAATAACTTTAACATGATTTTTCTCTGGAATGGAAAAATTGAAATTCACAATAGGGTTAAATGGATTTGGATATGGCGTAGATAAATTGTATTCTTGTGGTAATACGGATTTTTCATGTAGCGCATCTACTATAAAATTAGTTCTATTATTCCATTTAGGAATTTGTCCATCCATAACAATCAATTCACCTGTACTATGCTGTAATACTTTAAATGAAACTTTTGAATTATCATCACAATAACCTTCAGTTTCATCAAAACCATCAGATCCCATCACTGGAACATCCGTATAAGGACCTGACCATTTCCTTGCTCCAACAATAGAATCATTATTATATGCAATAATCCAATCATTTTCTGTAATATTTTCATTATCTATTGTAACATCTTTAAAATAATAAAAAGATTGTTTTTGAGATTGTTTATATCTAAGCATAAATGGATAATTATATATATTATAATCTGGAATTTCATTATTAACAAATTTTGGAAGATTATCCGTTAGATTAAATATAAATTCTACAGGTTCTGTTACATATACCCAATATCCTTTTAAATGCTGCCACCCTATATCTGCAAGCGACCCTACCCATTCTCCATCTTCATTACGTATTGCAACTATATTTTCACTCATAATATCAGTAAATAACATTTCAATATCATCAGGAAGAGCCTCATCTAAATCAATATTATCCTCTCCTATATATGATATTAGATTCCATCCTACATGTAGTGAAAAAATTTGTTGATTAGATGTTTGATAAGTAGAAATAGCATATTCAGTTATACCTTCACCATCTAATCTTAACCAATAACCTTTAGTTGCTTCTATATAATCAAGGCTACCAATCCATGTCCCATCATCAATCAGAATTGAAGCTGCATTCTCTGTCAAAATCTGATTAACATTATTAGATATAGGTAATAACATATTTTCTATACTGTTATCTTCTAGGACACCTAAATAACTAATTAAATTATTTCCATCATGTAAATAAAAGTTTTGAGCTAATCTAACATCTAAATAAAATTCTTGTTCAGCAGTTAACGGATTTATTGCATCTGTATCAGTAACAGATAATATGATAGGACCATATAAACCTGTATTTGTAGGCGTCCATAATATAATCCCTTCTAATGTTATGGTCATATCATCTGGAGCATTAGCTAATTGATAAGTAAACGTGTCATTATCAGGATCATTAACATCTATAACATATTCAAATAATTCATTAAGGGATATATCATAAGCAGGCACAGATGTAATTAAAGGAGGATCATTCACTGGTAAGAAATTAATCATAAATGAATCAGAATCAGTTAAAGGGCCACCATCATCTAAGCTAGAATCATCTGTTACAAATATTGAAACAAAAACTTCTCCAAATGAATCTAATAAAGGAGTAATAATTAAATTACCATCTTGTATTTCTGCAATTGCATCACCCTCAACATCTACAGTATAGGCAAGATTATCTCCATCAACATCATACATTGGAATTTCTAATATATAAGGTTCATCCTCATTTAAAGTAATATCTGCAAGAAGAGGTAATTCCGGAGGATCATTAACAGGATTAATTTGATATGTAATATATGCTTCATTTGATGATAAATCTTCATCTGATGCAACATATGACAATATTTCAGTTCCAAAATAATTTAGAGGAGGATTATATGTTAAAAATGTTGCATTTAAATCAATAGATCCACTATCAGGGAATGTTATAATATTATAAGTAATATCATAACTATCAGGATCTTGAGCGCTTAATACAATCAATGATTCTGTATCTTCATCAATAATAATAGTTTGATTGCTTACTACAGGAGGATCATTGATAGATATAACTTCTAGATTAAATGTTGTAGAAGTAGTTGCAGATTCAGTATCACTTATACTAACAATAATAGAAGTATTTCCAAACCAATTTGGTTCAGGAAGAGCATTTAATATATTATCTACAAACCAAACAGTTACATTATCATCTACTGCATTTACAGTATAACTAATAGGTTCACCATCAATATCATATCCAAAAACTTCATATGAAAATTGAGTATCTTCATCTATGCTTTGATCAGAAATAATAATTTCATCCTCAGAAAAGGCATTCCCATTACTATCAACAAAAACAGGAGCATCATTAACTGGATTTATTGTTACTAATACTATTGCAGTATCTCTTAATTCTCCTTCACTAACACTAAAACTAAAACTATCATCTCCATTATAATTTTCGTTTGGCAAGTAGGTTGCAATATTTCCACTAATATTTACAGAACCATTTACAGCATCTAAATCTAAACTAAACTCTAATAGATCACCATCAATATCAGTACCAGATAAAGCTATAACGATAGCTTGGTCCTCATTTGTGACACCTAATAAACCTGTTGTTGCAATTGGAGCATCATTCACTGGATTGACGACTAATTCAAATGTATTTGATGTATTAATTTCACCATCTGTTAAATTGATCAGAAGTATTGAAGAGCCTACATCATCATTTCCCGGAGTTCCAAATAAAGTAAATCCAGAGATATCTAACCATGAAGGTCCAGATATAATAGAAGCAGTTAATTCATCATTTGAGTTATCAATATCTTCTACTTCTAGAGTAAAATGATATTCAAGATCTTCATCTATTGAATCTAATGAAGATGTTATGAATACTGGTGCATCGTTAACTGGATATATTGTTAATGTGACAGTTGCGCTGTCACTAAGAT
>CAYVTK010000096.1:0-4457 GCA_964454465.1 uncultured bacterium
CCATCAACTCTTTGTGAAACTGTTATATTTGTAATTGATTGCTCTTGTGTGAAAATAAAAGAAAACAAAACAATCATCAGTAGCTTTTTAAGCATAACTCCTCCATATATATAAAATTTATACATTTAAAGATAGGGGTAAAATATATTTTTTACAACAGACTTTAGAGGAGAGTGATGTCTATCACTTTAAAAGGTTGAGATAGTATTTATACTCGAACCTATTGATTTTTTCATAAAGTTTTAAATAAAGTTTTTCAGCTTTAGATTTAGCTTCATCTTGACCTAGATATGCATGGATATTAAAATAAATATAGGCTTTTATTTCATCTGATTGTTTTTCAATATCTTCAAGAAGAACATCTAAGTTATTATCTTGATTTATTTTACATATAGCAATCTCGATATTCGCCTGTTTTTCAAACTCTGTATGATTTATTTTAGATGTAAGAGCTATTGCCTTATTAAGATGTGATAATGCAGAATCTATATTATTATTTAATCTTTCAAGCTTAGATAGCCTAATTAAACTTTCTATTAAATATACCGTATCGTCAATTTCAGTAAAATATTGAATTGCAGGCTTTATAATTTCCACGGCTTTTTTATAATTATTTTCGAATAATAGAATTTTTGCAAATTCAAAATTTCCAAGATGCACAGCTCGTGTAAACCCTAATTCATTGAAAATATTAATACCTTGATTTAGATTTTTCTTTGCTTTTTGCATATCGCCAATATCAAAGAAAGTATTTGAAAGATTGCAATAGGTTAGCGCTAATCCTTGTTGTTCCTTGATTTCTGTTTTTATTTTAATATTTTTATTATGATATTCTATTGATTTGTCAAAATTTCCGATTTTTTGATTAGCTATAGCAAATCCTGAATATGCCTGTGTCTCTAAGTGTTTGTCACCTATTTTTTGAGCAATAAGAAGTTGTTTGTCCCAATTTTTAATAGCCGTATCATATTCTGTGAGATTTTTATATAATATACCAATATTATTCAAAGTTTGCGCTTGCGCCCTAAGATCATGAATATCCTCGGCTGTTTCCATAACCTCTTTATAAATTTCTAAAGATTTATCGTACTGTCCCCTAATATTATGAATTAAAGCAATATTTCCTAAGGCCTGTAAAATCATTTGTTTGGAGTCATATTGCTTTGAGATATTATATTTTGTATTAAAAAAAGTTAATGCCTTATCTAAATTTCCTTGTTGAAAAAGGACCATTCCTATATGCCCTTGTGCAAGGGCTATACCAATATTTTCATTAATTTTTTCAAATATCGACAGTTCTTCTTTAAACCCTGTAAGTGCATTGTCAAGATTTCCCATGTCATACTCACAGTCAGCTAGTTTGCCTGTAATCGTTGCAATACAGCTCTTATTATCAAGCTTTTTAGCTATACCTAACGATTTATTGAAATATGCTATTGCATTCTTAAAATCACGTTTAAAATTATAATATTGCCCAAAATCTTTTAAAAATAAATAATTGCTATAAGCATCTGAAATATTATACGCATCTAAAGTATCATATACAGTTTTGGCTTTATCCCAGTCGCCTGTATCAAGAAATATATTACCTAAATGTATTCTTGAGTTTATATAATATGTATATATGGATACCTCTTGCTCTGATAAATCATTCTTATCTATAATGGATTTATAATCATTTTCAGATTCTACAATAGATATAATACGCTTAAAACACTGTGTTGCATGTGTGTAATCAAATAATCCTTTATGTTTTCTTCCAGCAAGGTATAGGTATTTTAAAGCCTTGTCATAATCTTTAGATATATCATAGTGTATTGCTAAATCAAAATAGAAAGTCTCAAGTTTATCTGCAAAATACTCTTCAATAATCTCTGCAACAGCCTTATGAAGGAGAACTTTATTTGAGATTAAAATTGTACTATATGCAACATCTCGTGTTAGCATATGTTTAAATTTATAATGATCAAGTTGATTTATGTAATGATGGATAAAGTCTTCATCCTCTAGAGTGTGTACAGGTTTATCGATATCAGTATCACCTCCAAGTTTCTTCTCAAGTTGGGAAAGAATTTGAATAAAGAAGTCCTCTCCTATAATTGTCGCTTTTTGCAGTAGAAGTTTAAGTGTTTTCTCAAGACTGTCAATACGTGCAAGAATAAGCGCATTAATACTTCTTGGAACCTCGTAAACATTTTTGATCCCTCGACTCTCATCAATAGCTTCTGCATGCTTATGTTTTTCTCTGAGAAGTGAAACCCATTCTTCAATAAAAAATGGATTTCCTTTAGATTTTTCTATAAGATCAGAGACTGTCTGTTCATTAAGGCCTAAATTCTTTGTAGAATACTCTATAAGTGAAATAGAATCCTCCTTTGTAAGAGGAGTAAGATTGATTTCTGTAAAGGCTAATACGCTTTCTAAAAGATCAGGGAGTTTATATTCCATTCTGTATGTTGCAAGAACTAAAAGTTGTGAGAAATTAGTTTTATCTCTTTTGTTTTCTATATTAAAGGTATTTACAATATATTCAAGCATTCCTGCTGACATTTTATCGATCCAATGCAGGTCATCAAGAATTAGAATGTAGGGGAGATTTTTTGCATTTGCTTTTTTACATACAGCTTTAAGTAGTGTTTTAATTGAGATATTAAGATGATTTTGGAGCTCTTGTCTATCTTTTAAACGCTCATCTTTATAAGATAAACCAATTAAAAAGCCAATAAAAGGCATAGCTGATTTTAATTGTTCTTTATAATCTGAATTTATTTTATATAATTCTTCAATTCCAGCTTCAAATTTTCTTTTACTTTCTTCTAGAGAATCTATTTGAGAAATATTAAATACATCCTTAATAAGCCTTATGAAGAGATAGTAGGGCTTAGAAGATATATTAGATGCATGACATAGGGAAAAATAGGCTTGTTTATTTGTTTTGAGATATTCATCAATAAGTCGTGATTTTCCTACTCCAGCCTCAGCTGTTATTCCAATAAAATTAATTTTATTAAAGGTATTATTTTCTGTCTCTTTGGTTTGTTTTTTATAGACTCCAGATAAGGTTTTAATTTCTTTTTCTCGTCCAATAAAAGGAGTTGAAGTATTTATTGAAAGATCTTTTTTTGACTGAATAATAAATACGGATATGGGTTTACTTTTACCTTTCACTTCAACAAAACCATGATCTTTGAATATAAAGTAATCCTTTACAAGCTCCATTGTATCCTCTGCGACCATAATGGTATTAATTGGTGCGTTTGACTCCATCCTTGAAGCTAGATTTACAGTGTCGCCATATGCGGTGTAATCGCCTTCTCTCTCTTTCCCAACAGCCCCTGTTGTTACCATTCCTGTATTAATCCCAATACGTATAGATAAATCAATATCTAAATGTCCATATTTTTCAGACTTTCTTAATATACTATTAAAATGTTTAAGTTTTTTAAGCATGAGCATTGCGGTATTAATAGCTCTTTGCGTGTCAACTTCGCTAGCTGCTTTTGCTCCAAAAAGAGCCATAATCTCATCTCCTGTGTATTTGTCTACATATCCAGCATGAAGTTCAACGCAGTGAGAGAATATTTTCATCAGTTGATCTATAAGGGTTTGTACTTCTTCGTGGTCAAGAGTTTCTGATAGATTTGTAAAACCTTTAATATCAGCAAAGAGTACTGCAACCATCCGTCTTTCTCCTTGCTTAAGCTTAATGGTTTGATCGTCAACTTTATCTATATTCAGTAGACTATCATCAAATAATTGATTAAAATCTTCCATAATCCTGTTATTTTGTTAATAAAATAGCTAATTTATTACATACTATTTTACGATTTATTATTCATAATATTGTATCAAATACAAATTCTATTTATAGAATGATGCAAGTTATATATAAATAATATAGTTATACGATATAATTAAAGTTATATATTATGTAAATGGATTACGATTTTAAGCAAATAGAAAAAAAATGGCAGCTGTTTTGGAACTCTGACTCTTCTTTAAAAACAGACTATGCTGACCGTGATAATAAAAAATATTGCCTTACGATGTTCAGTTACCCATCTGGAGATAAGCTTCATATTGGCCATTGGTATAATTATGGCCCTGCTGATACATTCGCAAGATATTTTAAGATGAAAGGTTTTAATGTCTTTCAGCCTCAAGGTTTTGATGCTTTTGGTTTACCCGCTGAGAATTATGCAATTAAGCATGGTGTACATCCACATAAAAGTACGCATAGCAATATATCTACAATGAAAGAACAGCTTAAAGCAGTTGGGGCACTTTATAACTGGGATCAGGAGGTTATTACATCTGATAAGGAATATTATAAATGGACCCAGTGGTTATTTCTAAAGCTTTATGAAAATAATTTAGCCTACAGGAAAGAGGCTATGGTGAATTGGGATCCAGTAGACCAAACAGTTCTTGCTAATGAGCAGGTTCTAGCAGATGGA